>NZ_JBEFAK010000038.1:0-102680 GCF_040137845.1 Nonomuraea sp. B19D2
AAACGGACGCGTACTTCCTCACTCAAAAACCGTTCAGGCTTTTCGCTCGGAGGCGTTCATTTCGTTGTGTCTTAATTCTTTCAGCCGTTCAAGTCCCTGTCAAATTGACCCGACTTGCTCGATCTGTAGGAATTAATCCGCGCCCCGCTTCCGGGACAACCCCTCTAACTTACCAGCCCACATGAGTAGACGCGAACGTCACCGCCGTGGAAGTGTCAGGAGGTCGCCCCCGAGTGAGACCGACGATCACCGCCGTCCTCGTGGGACTGGTGAACTCTATGTACGCCTCCGGGAACCGTCAAATCGATGGTTCGGCCGCGCACCAGGGGTACGTACCGGAGGTGCGAGATCAAGCCGCGCCCCGGGCGCTCATCATCCTGGTGGGCATCGCCGCCGCGATGGTCGTCCTCTACGGGGTCCGCGAGGTGGCGCCGATCACCGGCCCAGTCGTGCTGGCCCTCGTGCTCGTCATCGCCGTCTCCCCAGTGCGCGCGCGGCTCGCCGCGCGGCATGCGCCCATCTGGCTCCAGGTCGCCGTGCCGTTCCTCATCGTCGTGCTCGTGCTCCTCGGCATGGTCGGCATCGTGACCATCTCGGCCACCCAGCTCGCCTCGCTGCTGCCCACGTACGCCACCCAGTTCGACCGCCTCCTCACCGACGCGCAGCACTGGGCGACCACGCACGGCCTCAGCAACGAAATGATCAATAGAGGGCTGCAGGCGTTCGACCCGGCGAAGATCGTCGAATTGGCGCAGAGCCTGCTCGGCAGTTTGATCGGCATTCTGTCGGCGATGTTTCTCATCGTCGTGTTGTTGCTGGCGATGTGTCTCGACGCGCCGGTGACCGCGAAAATCCTCACCACCGGCGAGGGCAGCAGGCCGCGACTGGTGACGGCCCTGGGCACGTTCGCGCACAAGACGCGGCGTTATCTGATCGTCTCGACCATATTCGGGCTGATCTACGCCATCCTCGACGTGATCGCCCTGTCTCTTCTTGACGTGCCGCTCCCGCTGCTCTGGGGCGTGCTCGCGCTGATCACCAACTACATCCCCAACATCGGTTTCCTCATCGGCCTGGTGCCGCCCGCCATGCTCGCCCTGCTGGACGGCGGCGTGCAGAAAATGTTGCTCGTCATCGCCGCGTACACGGTCACCAATGTCGTCACCCAGTCGTTCATTCTCCCCAAATTCCTGGGGGACGCCGTGGGGCTCTCCACGACCATGACGTTCATCTCGCTGATCGTGTGGACTTTCGTGTTGGGGCCGCTGGGCGCCATTCTCGCCATTCCGCTCAGTTTGCTGGCGCGGGCGCTGTTCATCGACAGCGATCCGAGTGCCGGGTGGGCGCAGGCGCTGGTCTCGGGGAAGCTACCCGGAAAGTGAGACGAGGTGGCGCATGGACACCCCGCTCAGCCGCTTGACGTCGTGGGACAGGTGCGCCTGGTCCGCGTAGCCCGCCGTGACCGCGACCTCCGCCAGCGGGACGCCGGCGCGGGCCAGGGCCAGCGCCCCCTGGAAGCGGACGATGCGCTGGAGGGTCTTGGGCGCGTAGCCGAACGAGGTCAGGCTGCGGCGATGCAACTGGCGCTCGCTGAGGCCCAGGTCCCAGGCCACCTCCCCGACCGTGCGGCCGTTCCTGAGCGCGCCGGCGATCGCGGAGCTCGCGGGATCGACCGACGCCCCCTGGGCCAGCCGCGCTCTGACCGCGGCACGCATCGCGTCGAGCCGCCGCGCGGGGCCGACGTCCGGGATGTGCAGGGGCGGGAGGTCGGACAGCGGGACGCGCTGGTCGCGGAGCTCCTGGAGCGGGGCGCCGAAGAAGTCGCCCGCCGCGCCCGGCTTGAACCGGATGCCGACGAACGTGTCGCCCGAAGCCATGGGTGCCGGCATGGGCCCCGTGTCCGGACCGGCCACGAACAGCCCCTCCGGCCCCCAGATCAGGTCGACGCAGGCGTCGGGCACCACGAGTTGTGTGGTGTCCGACTCGCTGACCTGCTGCCACACGCAGGCGACGCGATCGGCGAGGTCAGCGCCGGGGGGCCGTTCCACGTACATGCCCCCAACGTACGCGACCTCACCGACAGAACTCCGGCAGCCGCCCGTACGCGCGCAGCGTCTTGAGCCGATGGACGGCGAGGTATCCGCCCCATTCGTGCTCCACCACAGGGGTCCAGATCAGCCAGTTGACACCCCACTTGTCGTCATCGAACCGTGTGTCCATGTATGCGGTGAGATGGTCGTCCAGGACGTCCTGGGTGAACAGCGGCAGCCGCAGCGGCTCCGGCGCGAAGTCCAGCGGGAAATGAACGTGCCCGGTCTCGTGCACGTCGAAGGCGACCGTGGCCAGGATGGCCTCCCGCAATCGGGCGAACTCGGCCTCCGCGCGGTCCCGGTGAGGCACCAGGTCAAGGAACGTCACGATCGCGCGCGCCTCGTACGGGTCCATCTCTTCCAGCGCGGCGATGCGTGACCAGCAGAAGTCGGTGGCGGCGGCCAGCCAGGGATGCGTGCTGCCGTGCTTGTGCAGCAGCCCCGCGATCGACGCGGTGGGGACGAGGCTCCCGGGCGGCGAGTCGGGGGTCTCCCACCAGGGCGCGTGCAGCGTGTCGCGGACGGACGGCAGGACGAACGGCACGCCGCCGTCGGGTGCGCTGACGCGGGCCAGGTAGTCGCAGGCGGCGGCCACCATCGGCGAGTCGAACGCGTCGAGCTCGTCCAGGATCCAGAACGCCACCTCGACCGGCTCCGGCTGGCTGCCCGCGCCGCGCAGGTCGGGCTCGAGGGCGTTGCCGAAGCCGCCGTCGGCGTTCTGGTAGCAGCGCAGCACGTCGAGCACCCGCTCAGGCGGTCCGCCCCGGAAGAGCGCCTCGAATCGCAACCTGTCGATGAGGCGCCCGTGGAGCTGCAGGTATCTCTCCGCGCGGTCGATCACGTCCATGAAGGCGAAGCTATCCCTTCCCCCGGGCCGTTCTCTTGTCAAAATCGGACGTGTGGAACGGCGGCGGCGATGGGATGAGGACGAGGCGCATCTCCTCCCCCACCTGCGGCGCGCGCCGGGCTGGGAGGTGCTGGGCGGGCGGCAACGTGTACGACTGCGTGACCGGCGTGATGCCCGGCGACCCTCCGGGGATCTTCAAGTCGCACGGGCACCTCGTCCGGGTCATCGTCGTCACGGAGCAGGTCACGGAGCAGGTCACGGAGTAGGTCAGGGAGTGGCCAGCGCCTCCGTCGGCGACATGCGCGCGGCGCGTACGGCCGGGTAGAAGCCCGCGACGCCGCCGATGACCAGCGTGGCGAGGACGCCGCCGAGCATGGCCCAGAGCGGCACGGTCGCGGGCCAGCCCTGGAAGCCCGCGTAAGCCGCCGTGACGCCGATGCCGAGGAGCACGCCGCCGACGCCGCCGATGGCCGACAGCAGCAGCGACTCGGCCAGGAACTGCAGGCGGACCTGGCCGCGCGTGGCCCCCAGCGAGCGGCGCAGGCCGATCTCCGCGCGCCGCTCAAGCACCGAGATGACCATCGTGTTGGCCACGCCCACGCCGCCCACCAGCAGCGCGACGCCGCCGAGGCCGAGCAGGAGCGCGTTCAGCGTGGCGTCGGTGGCCTGTTTGGCGGCCAGCACATCGGACGGTCTGGAGACCTCGACCTCGTTGGGCTTCTCCGGGTTCGCGGTCGCGGCGAGCACGTCGCGCACAGCGACGACGGACACCTCCTGCGCCCTGGTGTAGATCGTGGTCGGGTACCCGTCGAAGCCGAGCCGCTCCTCGGCGACCGGCCAGCCGACCAGGGCGGCCGTGTCCAGCTCGGGGGCGAGCGGCGCGGGCGCGAGCACGCCCACGACGGTGAACCACCGCCCGCCGAGCCACACCCGCTGGTCGGGGCCGGCGTGGACGACGCCGAGCCGGTCGGCCGCCTTGGCGCCGAGCACGGTGGCCGGGTAGCGGTGGGTGGCCTCGTTCAGCCAGGTGCCGCCGGCGACGGTGGCGCCGACGTCCCCGAGCAGGTCGAGCCGGGCGGCGGTGACGGAGACGCTGCTGGTCTGGGCCGCGGGGATGTGGTCGTTGCGGTACACCTTGGCCGGTGTCGTGCCGGTGGCGGTGACCGCGGTCACGGGCCCGATCTGGCCGATCATGCCTTCGGCCGCCGCGGGCAAGTGCGACGCCTCGCCGAACAGGGTCTGGCCGGGCGAGACGGTGAGCAGGTTCGTGCCGAGCGCTTCGAGCTGCCGGTTGAGGTTCTCCTGGCTGGAGGCGGAGATGCCGACGACGCCGAGCATGGCCGCGATGCCGATGGCGATGCCGAGCGCCGACAGGAACACCCGCAGCGGCCTGGCGCGCAGCCCCGCGCCGCCGACTCTGACCACGTCACGCGGCCGCATCCGGGAGGTCACCAGGGCGGTCATGTCCGGACCCCCTCCGCCACCCGGCCGTCGAGCATCTCGATCTGCCTGGGCAGCGAGGCGGCGATGTCGCGGTCGTGGGTGATGACGACCACGGTGGTGCCGCCCGCGTTCAGCTCGCGCAGCAGCCGCATCACGCCGGCTCCAGAGCGGGAGTCGAGGTTGCCGGTCGGCTCGTCGGCCAGCAGCAGCCGCGGGTCGCCGACGACGGCGCGGGCGATGGCCACGCGCTGCCGCTCGCCGCCGGACAGCTCGTGCGGGCGGTGGCCGAGCCGGTGCCCGAGCCCGACGCGTTCGAGGGCGTCGTACGCGCGCAGGCGCCGCTCCCGCAGGGACGGACCCGCGTACAGGAGGCCGTCGGCCACGTTGTCCAGCGCGGAGACCCCGGCGGCCAGGTGGAACTGCTGGAAGACGAAGCCGATGACGTTCGCGCGCAGCGCGGACAGCTGCTTGTCGGTGAGCGAGCCCACGTCGTGCCCAGCGATGCGGACCGTCCCGCCGGAGGGGCGGTCGAGGGTGCCGATCATGTTGAGCATGGTCGACTTGCCCGAGCCTGAGGGGCCGACGATGCCGACGAGCTCGCCGTAGTGGATGTCCATGGAGACCCCGCGGAGCGCGGCGACGTCGCCGTAGTGCTTGCTGACGTCGTGCAGTTCGACGATCACTTGGGCACCGCCACGGTCATGCCTTCCTGCACGCCGGTGACCGCCACCTGGCCGTCTGCGAACATACCGGTCCCGACCGCGACGTAGCGGGTGGACGAGCCCTCGACGACCTGCACGCCGTAGCCGCCCTCGGCCAGTGCGAGCAGCGCGCCGACGGGCACGGCCAGGACGTTCCTGCGCTGGTCCGACACGATGGTGACGTCCACGGGGGCGGCGTCGTACGACTTCTTCAGCCCGCTCACCGACACCTTGACCTCGACCGTGGTGGCGGCGCCATCACCGGTGCCGGTCTCGGTGGCGACCGTGCCCACGCTGCTGATCCTGCCGTTCACCTTGCTGCCGTCGGGCAGCTCGACGGTGGCCTTCATGCCCTTCCTGACCAGGTGCTCGTCGGCCACGTCGAGGTTGACCAGCACCTCGCGGGTGGTGCCCGTAGCGGTCAGCACGGGGCCGCTCGCCGTGTCGCCGAGCGCCTTCTTCAGCTCGCCGACGCGGATGGGGCCGCCGGCGATCACGACGTCGCCGGGCCGCACCTCGCCGGTGGTGTCGAGGCCCAGGTCGTCCTGCCAGTCCTCGACCGCCTCCCTGGTGGCCCAGGTGAACGTGCCGTCCACGTCGAAGCCGGTGTGGCCGAGTGCTTTCAGGTTGCGTTCGAGCAGTTCGACGTCCTTGCCCTCGGCGCCGTCCGCCAGGGTGCGGTAGAGGGGCATGGTGCCGTACAGGAGGGGGCGGCGGTCGGCGTCCACGCTGTAGACGCCGTGGCCCCGGGTGATGGTGGCGCCCTCATTGGGCAGCCACGTGATCGTGCCCTGCGACTTGCCGGTGACGGTCAGAGGACGGCCGTAGCCGAGCGTGCCGTCCACGGTCTCGGTCTCGGTGAGGGTCGTACGGGTCACCTTGGCGGTGGCGGGCGGCGTGCGGGCGGCGGTGGCCGTACCGGTGCCGTCGCCGCCGAAGCCCAGGGCGGCGGCCGCGACGGCGGCGGCGAGCAGCGCTGCTCCACCCGTCCACGCCAGCGTCCGCAGGGGGCGGCGCCGGCGTGGCGGTAAGGCACGCGCGGCCACCGAGGGCTCCTTGACCTGCGTCACTTCCGCTCTCCCGTCTTGCGGAGCTTGCCGCAGACGTCGAACGCCTTCTTGAACGCGGGGTCGTTCCGGTCCAGATTCAAGGGCGTGTCGCTGGTGAAGGTGCCGTCAGGGTTGGGGTCGGGCCAGTCCACGCCGTTCTCGCGCATGCACTTGGCCAGCTCGCGGAGCTGCTCCACCTGCTCCGGGTCGAGATTCCTGCGGTCCTTGAACGGGGCGTAGGACTGGCAGGCCTCGATGGCGTCCATGACCTTCTTCTTGTCGGCGTTCTTGCCGATCGACTGGAGGCCGCCGCCTCCGTCCGGGTCGGGGTCCTCCATGGGGATCCCGTGGTCGCGCATGCACTGCGCGAACTTCCTGGCCTGCTCCTGCGGGTCCGTGGTGCCGGTTGGGCTTGCGCTCGCGGCGGGTTTCGCGGACGAGCCCACGGCTACGGAGGCGACTCCGGTGCCGTTCTGCTGGCTGCCGCAGCCGACGGCGAGCGCGGCCAGCAGGGCGGTCGCGATGAGTGTCCTGGTCATGCTCCGAATGTGCCGAGCGCGCTTCAAAGTGGGCTGGGAGCCGCCTCGGAGTCAGGTAGGAGCACGCGGAAGGTCGCGCCTTCGCCGGGTGCGGTGTCCAGCTCCACCGTGCCGCCGTGTGCGCGGACGATGGCGGAGACGATGGCCAGGCCGAGCCCGGCGCCGCCGTCGGACCTGGATCTGCCCTGCCCGACGCGGTAGAGGCGGTCGAACAGGCGTGGCACGTGCTCGGGCGGCACGCCGGGCCCCGTGTCCGAGATCTCCAGGACGGCCGTGCCGTCCGACCTGCCGACCTTGACGGTGACGGAGGCGTCGGGAGGCGTGTGACAGAGGGCGTTGGCGACGAGGTTGGCGGCCACCTGGCGCAGGCGCGCGTCGTCGCCCATGACCGAGACGGGCGCGATCGGCCCGTCGAGCCCGGCGAGCTTGACCTGCCGGTCCGGTACGCGTACCCGCGCGTCGCGGATCGTGTCGGCGGCCACCGCCAGCAGGTCCACGGGGCGCGGGTCGAGCGGGCGCTCCTCGTCCAGCTGGGCGAGCGTGAGCAGGTCGTTGACCAGCACACTCATCCTGGCCGCCTCGTCCTCGATCCTGCGCATCGCCTCGTCGGCGTCGCCGCCACCCCTGCGGTGCAGCTCGGCGAAGCCGCGCACGGAGGTGAGCGGGGTGCGCAGCTCGTGGGAGGCGTCGGCGAGGAAGCGGCGCATGCGGGCCTCGGAGCCGGTTCTGGCGGCGATCTCGGAATGGAGGCGGTCGAGCATGACGTTCATGGCACCGGCCAGGCGGCCCGGCTCGGTGTGCGGGTCATGCGCGGGCACCCGCCGGGCGAAGTCGCCGCCCGCTATGTGGCCGACCGCGGCCTCCATCCTGGTCAGCGGGCGCAGGCCGAGGCGTACCAGGGCATCGGCGGCCAGGCCGAGCAGGAGCAGCACGAACGCGCTCACCGCGACGAAGATGACGACGGCCGAGGTCTGGGTCTGCTCGACCTCGGCGAGCGACTGGGCGAACACCAGGGTCTTGCCGTTGGACAGCTGCGCGGCACGGACGCGCCACGAAGGGCCCGAAGTGCCCGGCACGGTGTAGGCGCCGTCGAACCTGCTCTCGCCGATGACGGGACCGGGCTCGCCGGGGGCGCCGCCGAAATTGAACTGCAGCGCGCCGTCGGAGCCGTAGACCATGACCTGCTGGACGGCGGCCATCCGTTTCGTGAGGAGCTCGGACAACAAGCCGTTCATCGGGAGCTGCGTCGGCTTCGGGGCCGACGTGAAGACCGGGGCGTCCTTGACCTTCGCGACCCTGGCGAGCTGCTCGAGCTGCTGGTCCACCCGGTCCATCAGGTTGTCGCGGAGCAGCGCGACACCCGCCACGTTGGAGAGCACCAGCCCGAGCGTCGCGACTCCGAGCACGGCCATGACCAGGCGGGTGCGCAGGGTCCAGGTGGCGGGCCTCACCGCGGGGTCCTGAGCGTGTAGCCGACGCCGCGCACGGTGTGGATGAGCTGCGGCTCCCACTTGTCGATCTTCTTGCGCAGGTAGTAGACGTATGACTCGACGATGCTGGAGTCGCCGTCGAAGTCGTAGCGCCACACGCTGTCGAGGATCTGGGCCTTGCTCACCACCCGGCCCGCGTTGGTGAGGAGATATTCGAGCAGGTTGAACTCGGTGGGCGACAGGTCGACCGGCACCCCGGCCCTGCGTACCTGGTGGGCCTGGGGGTCCAGCTCCAGGTCGGCGTAGCGGAGGATCTCGTCCCGGGGCGTCGAGCGGCTGCGGCGCAGGATGGCGCGGATGCGCAGCACCACCTCCTCCAGGCTGAACGGCTTGGCCACGTAGTCGTCGGCGCCCAGCGTGAGCCCCTGTACGCGGTCCTCCACCCGGTCGCGGGCGGTCAGGAACAGGACGGGGATGCGCTCGCCGAGCCGCCTGGCGACCTCGAACCCGTCGAAGTCCGCCAGCATCACGTCGAGCACCACGATGTCGGGCTTGAACTCCCTGGCGGCCGTCACCGCCTCCGCGCCCGTCTCCACGGTCCGCACCTCGAACGACACCAGTCGCAAGGTCTGCGAGAGCAGGGCGCGGATGTTCGGCTCGTCGTCCACGACGAGCACCCTGGCCGGTCGGTCCATGGGTAAAGGTCTACCCGAGCCACTTCAAAGCGAGCTCAAAGTGCCCCAACCCCGCGGAAGAAGCGCTCACTTCACGAAGAACACCGGCCCGCGCGGCCGGAACGGCAGCGCGGCGCCCTGTGGCGCCAGGAACGCGTGCTCCCTGCGGACGTGCAGCACGTCGCACCAGCCGTCGGTGATCACCAGGATGGGGCCGTCCGGCGGGAAGTCGTCGGCCTGCTCGAGCAGCCTGACACCCGGCTGGAGCACCGTACCGCCCCGGCCGCGCACCCTGACCTTGCCCGCGATCTCCTCGACCGGCAGGTATCCGGCGTCGTAGGCGGCGGCGTCGCAGAAGACCACGCGGGCGCGGGGCACGTCGCGGGCCGCGGCGTAGGACGCGATCGCGCCGAGCGCCTTGCCGAGCAGCGTCACGTCCATGGAGCCGGAGGTGTCCAGCACGACCCCGAACGTGGCCTTGCGGACGACCTCCTCGGGACGCACCCATCCTGGCCGCGGGATGCCGGGGCTCGACGCCTGCCTGCGCGATGCGCGGGCGTAGGAGCGCCGCTTCTCCTCGGGCTGGAAGTGCTCGTCGAACCAGCGGGCGAGCTGGGCGTCCCAGGGCAGCGGCGGCTGGTCGAGCGCGCGGATCTCCTGCTCGAGCCCGGCGGGCAGCAGGCCCCGGCCGCTGCTCTGGTGATAGGCCAGGCCGGTGCAGAGCGCGTTGCGGTAGTAGTCGTCGAGGTCGACGTACCCGCCGGCGCGGCGCGGCGGCCGGTCGAGCACGTCGCCGAGCCCGCGCCCGCGCAGGGTGGCGAGCTTGCGCAGGCGGCGCAGGTCGGTGGCGATGCGGTCGTAGACGGCCTCCGCCGACAGGCCGCTGAGCGACTGGTCGAACAGCAGCCCCTCCGGCATCTCGCCGACGCCCATCTCGACCAGCCACCCGTTGATCACGTAGTCACAGGCGACGTTCCACAGGTACGGCTCGCGCATGCCGCACCGCTCACCGTGGCGCAACGCGGCGTGCAGCATCTCGTGGGCCAGCACGAAACGCCATTCGGGCTCGGAGTGCCGGGCGAGCGGGTTGATGTAGATCTCCCCCGCCTCGGCGCTGACCGCGGCGATCGAGATGGCCCAGCCCCTGGCCAGCTCGGCGTCCGAGACGATCGTCATGCCCGCGGCCAGCGCGCCGAGCAGCGGGTACGACGACGTGAACCAGCGCAGCGCCTGGTCCCACGGGCCCTTGACATGCCCTTCGACCGGCTTGCGGGGCTCGCCGGCCCGGTCGAGCGCGCTGGTGGCCGCCTCGGCGATGCCGATCGCGAACGTGCGCTGGAAGTCCGTGTCCGCTGCCAGCTTGGCCGAGCCGATCCGGAAGTCGGGCTCGCCCAGCGGCTTGAGCTGGACCGGGACGCCGTGCCTGCGCCAGCGCTCGGACAGTGCCACCTCGTCCTGGTCGGGCAGCTCGTCGGGGAGCGGCCAGGGGCAGCGCCCGATCTTGAGAGTGCGCAGGAACCGCTCCACGGCCAGGCAGCAGGCCGCGTGGTAGGCGGGCTCCGGGCGCTCGCCGTCGATGTCCTTCGGCGCGCAGGCCCTCGGGTCGGCGTGGCCGAAGCCGAGGTGGAGCAGCAGGTGGGCGAAGACCCACGTCCACTCCTCCGTGGGGGCGCGGCGCTTGGGGTGGAAGCGCACGTCGCCGTCGTCGGTGACGATCGCCCAGGTGTCGCCGCCCAGCTCGTCCTGCTCGGCCTCCAGCAGGTAGCTGTGGAAGACCCGGAAGAGCGGCAGGCGGACGACGGCGTTCCAGCCGTTGTGGGCCTCCGCCCGCCACGGATCGACCTTGGCCTTGGCGCGGCTCACGACCGGGCCGCCATCAGCCGCGGCACGTCCCTGCCGACCTCCACCAGGAACCAGGTGGGCAGGGCGGGCGCGCCGTCGGCGTTGTTGGCGATGACCAGCTGGGCGCATTCGAGGGAGATCTCGGCCAGCTCCACCAGCAGCGTCTTGGCCCGGAAGCCCAGGTCGCGGCCGCGGGAGGAGGCGCCGCGCTTGTCGGCGGGCAGCTCCTTGATCAGGCGGGCGCGGAACGCCTCGGCCAGGAAGTAGAGCAGGTCGCGCTCCTCGGGCCTGCGCGGCCAGGGGGCCTCGCCCTTCAGCACGGCCTCCAGGTCGTACGCGTGCCGGACGGTCTTGACGTACGCACGGAAGGCCGAGGCGTGCGTGGCGGTCAGCGTGCCGAACGCCAGCATGGCGATCGTCTCGTCGGGCACGTCGTCACCGTAGGAGAGCAGCACGTCGGAGAGCATGTGCCAGGCCCGCGGGGAGGAGAACGGCTCCTCGGTCTTCGGCGGCGGGCTCCACAGGTGGTCGGGCCGCTGCACCAGGTAGTCGACGATCCACGGGTGGATGCCGTTGGCGGCGGCCCACTTCAGCCAGTCGTCCGCCGAGGCCCGCAGGTGCACGTGGACCAGCCGGTTGATCAGCGCGGACGCCATCGGACGGGCGAGCGCGTTGTCGGTGGCGCGGTTGCCCGCGCCGATCACCACCGAGCCGGCGGGCAGCTCGTACGTGCCGATCCTACGGTCGAGGATCAGCGAGTAGAACGCCTTCTGCACCTCGGGGGAGGAGGCGTTGAGCTCGTCGAGGAACAGGCAGTACGGCTCCGCGCGGGCGATCGACTCGGGCGGCGCGAACCGGCTGCGCCCGTCGACCAGCTCGGGCACGCCGATCAGGTCTTCGGGGGCGAGCTGGGTGCCGAGCAGCGTCACGCACTCCAGGCCGAGCGAGTCGGCGAACTCGCGCACCAGCGAGCTCTTGCCGATGCCGGGGGCGCCCCACAGGAACACGGGCCGGACCACGGCGACGTGCAGCAGCAGCTCCGGGAGCTGCGCCGGGGTGACCGTGACCGTTGCCTGCACGCCTTCCAGGGTGACGAACCTGGCGCCGCCCGCGCATCACATTTAATTGCGTTGCCCGGGTGACCGGCCGCTGCCTACTGTGGCCGGCATGACATGCATGTTCGCCTGCCCCGTCTTCATTCGCATCCGCCGCGGCCGGGCTCTGGCCCGCTAGCGGACGCGAACGTATGGAGCGGTAGCGTCCGCACGCGTGCCCAGGGCCCTTCGAGACCTGTCAATCTCGAGGACCCGGAAGGGCAAGTGCTGTGGCGCAGAATTTCGCGCACGGAAACTATTCACATACTCAACGCAAAGCCAGGAACACCGGCGGCCGCACGCCCAGAGACCGGGCGCGGCGCACTCTCTCGCAGAATTTCCTGGCCGACCGGCATGCCGTCGACCTGATGGTGAAGGCCGCCGCCCCCGAAGGGCTCGTACTGGAGCCGGGCGCGGGCGAGGGTGTGCTCACCTTCGCGCTGGCCGAGGCGGGCGCGCGGGTCGTCGCCCACGAGATCGACCCGAGACTCGCCGTACGGCTGGCCGCCCGCACGCGGAGCGATCCCAGGATCGACGTGGTCAGGGGCGACTTCACGGCCGCGCGGGCGCCGCGCGAGCCGTTCGCGGTCGTGGGCAACATCCCGTACTCGATCACATCGAAGATCGTGGACTGGTGCCTGCGGGCGCCTTCGCTGACCTCGGCGACGCTGCTCGTCCAGCGGGAGTACGCCCGTAAACGGACGGGCGACTACGGCCGCTGGAGCCTGGTCACGGTCGAGTCGTGGCCGTGGTTCACCTGGCGGCTCGGCGACACGATCGGCAGGGAGGGCTTCCGCCCCGTCCCGTCCGTCGACTCGGCGATCCTGCGCATCGAGCGCAGGCCGCAGCCGCTCGTCCATGCGCGCCGCTCCTACCAGGAGCTGGTCGAGCTGGGCTTCGGCGGTGTGGGCGGCTCGGTGCGCGCCTCGCTGAAGACGCGCTACCAGGGGGTGGACGCCGCGCTGGCGGCCGCGGGCGTCGCCCGTGACGCCGTCGTGGGCCACGTCCACCCCGACCGGTGGATCACCTTGTGGGAGCGCCTATGCCGGTGACTTGACCCTGGCCGTCGTCGAGGGCCCGACGGCGGGAGCCAGTCCTGGGGCCGCGGCCGCGACGCGGCGGCCCCAGGGCATGGCCAGCAGCAGGACGGGCAGCAGCACGATGGACGCCCGCGACCAGTCCTGGTGCAGGTACCACCAGGAGGTGACGTCGAACTGCGTCATGTAGAGATAGCCGTATCCGGACCAGATCGACACGCCCACGATGGCCGGCCAGGCGAACCTGGTCGGCCTGGCGACCAGGAACGGCATGAACCACAGCAGGTACTGAGCGCCCAGCCGCGGCGTGACCACCATGAAGATCAGCAGGATGGCGATGGTCATGTCGATCGGGTCGGCCCGCCGCCAGATGAGAATCGCCGCGATGACGCACACGTAGATGAGGTTCGTGCCGAAGGAGGCCAGCTCCGGTATCAGCGCCCAGTCGCCGCCGGTGAACCACGGCGTCCAGCCCCATTCGCCGATGATCGGCCGGATGTCCCGGATCGTGTTGATGACCGCGGGGATCTGGTCGAGGGAGGTGCCCGCGAAGATCGGCAGCGTGACCAGGAAGAACACCGGCAGGAGCCCGGTGGTGAACAGGGCGGCGACCCTGGAGCGCAGGTTGGGCAGGAGCAGCAGCATGCCGGGGATCAGCCAGATCGGCCAGCTCTTCGCGCACAACGCGAGGCCCATCAGGACACCGGCCAGCGCGCCCCGCTTGAGGTCGGCCCGGTCGCCGGGCGCCGGCAGCAGGGCGCGGTGCAGCATGCCGCCCCGGCCGATCACGCGCGGGATCGAGGAGCGCACGCCGTACGCGGCCACACCCGCACGCACCTTGGCGACGACGTCCGTCGCGATGCCGGGACGCTCCAGCGGGCCGGAGCCGCGGGCGACCACGAACGCGGCCACGCCGAACACGAGCGCGACCGGCTCCACCTGGCCGTGGATGCAGGCGATCATCACGGCGAGCGGGTTGAGCGCGTACTGCAGGGCCCGCAGCGACGCCTTGGGACCGCCGGCCAGCTTGGCCACCAGCGGGATGAGCACGATGTCGGCGACCACGGTGACCAGGCGCCCGGCGTACTCCCACGGGATGCCGAGCCAGAGCAGGATGCCGTACACGTACGGGATGGTCGGCAGGAAGTGCCAGCCGCCCTCGCTGGCCAGCACCGGGTCCTGGCCGCGCAGCACGGCCTCGCCCGCGGGCTTGAAGCTCTCCATGAAGTCGACCGGCTGCCACGAGTCGATCGCCGACGTGTACATGATCAGCAGGCGCACGGCCACGCCCACGAGGACGGCGACAATGAGCGGCGGACGCCAATCGCGCCATTGGGCGATGAGAGCGAGCACGACACCGGCGACGAGGACTATCCCCGTGAGAACTGCGTAATCCATGGCGGCCTCTAGCCTGCCGCAACACCGGCAGTGGTCGCCACCAGGGCTTCCAATTCTTATCCCCGACATGCCGATACGTATGGCGATTGAGCATCACTGTCTGTGTTGAACTTTTTCCATGGGGGGATCGCAGGTCAACCAGGCACTGGTCAGGCTCTATTTCGAGGTGAGGGATGGGACGCGCGACCCGGTCGCCACCTGGGCGAAACTCACAGCGAATTCACAGCAATATCGGGCGGCGCGAGGTGATCGGCGGGTGCCGCTCGACGACGGCACGGCGGCCGAGCTGGTGGCCGCGGCGATGGTGCACACCGCCGGTCAGCACGGGGCCGACCGGGTGGCGGCGCTGGCCACCTCGCCGCTGGCGCGGCTGGTCGGCGGGCTCGGCGGCGCGGTGCTCACCGAGCATCCGTGCGCGCCCGATCAGGTGCTGGGGCCGCGGTTCGCGGGCCCGGGCGCCGACGACTGGGCGCGGGCGGCGTACGTGCTGCAGTGGGGGGAGAACAACCGGCTGGTGCGCACGCCGGACACGCCCTGGGTGATCGCCGGGCGGTACAAGGGGCAGAAGGTGGTCGCGGTCGGAACGCATCCCACGCGGCTGTCGGACGAGACGCTGGTCGTGCGCTCCGGCACGGACGGGGCGCTCGCGATGGCCATGGGGCACGTGCTGCTCAAGGAGTTCTACCTGGACAGGACGCCGTTCGCCAGGCACGCCATGGAACGCACCGACCTGCCGTTCCTGGTGCGGCTGCGGGCGCGCGAGGACGCGTACGTGCCGGGCGGGCTGCTGGGGCGCGCGTGTGACCGGCTGAGCGTGTACGGCGGCGAGGCGGTGGAGGTGCTGCTTCCGCGTTTCGACGACGGACCGGGCGTGCTGCGCCGCGGCGTGCCGGTGCTGCGCGAGGGCGACGAGCTGGTGACGACCGTGTTCGACCTGCTGCTGGCCGTCTACGGCGTGTCGCGTCCTGGGCTGCCGGGCGTGTGGCCGTCCGGGTACGCGGACCGGGCCGAGCCGTACACGCCCGCCTGGCAGGAGGCGTGCACGGGGGTGGCCGCGTCGCGGACGTTGAAGATCGCGCGTGAGCTGGGCGTGACGGCCGAGAAGACCGGCGGGCGGTGCCTGATCGTGCCGGGGCGGCTCGACACGCCGCACGCCGACACCGCCTACCGGGCGATGCTGGCGCTGCTGGTGCTCACCGGATGCGGCAGCGGGTGGGCGCAGGCGGGCGGGGCGGGGATCCCGCTGGTGCCGTACCTGTGCCTGCACGCGTGCGGCGAGGACCTCGCGGACGTGGGCGCGCTGAGCTGGGCGCTGGCCGAGGGCCTGTTCGCGCGCAGGACGTCCCGCTCGGTGCTGCTGGAGGCGGTGCGCGACGGCTGGCCGATGGCGCCGCCGCCGCGCGTGCTGGCCCTGCCGCGGCCGATCTACCCGCTGCCGCCCGACGTGGACCTGCTCATCGGGCCCGACGAGCACTGCGACATGTCGTCGCCCGACGCCGAACTGGTGGCGGACGCGGTCGAGAAGCTGTCCGGGCTCCGGCCGTCCGCCGAGACCAGGGGGGATCCCCATGATCGGCACTGCGGGGGTCGGATGCGGCTGCTGGTGGACCATGCCTGGATGCACGAGTACGGCGAGGCGCTGCCCACCTACCGGCCGCCCGGCCTCGGCATCCCGCTCAAGCCCACCCAGCTCGTCACGTGAGCCCGTTCAGGTACGCCCGGTGGCTCCGGGAGAACTCGAACCCGTTGTACTTGTCCCAGTTGATCGGTGCCTCCGTGCGGCCCGCCCCGGGGACGGGCCGCTCACCGGGTCAGAAGCCGGCGGTGATCCTGGTGAACTCCCAGTCGGTCTGAGAGATGCCGCTGCAGTGGGAGACCACGCCGCCACTGGGGGCCCAGTAGGCGAGCGTCTTCGGTTCCCTGTGTTTACCTAGGCAAAACGGACATCGGCGTAGCCTCGTCGCCTACCGACCGAGGCCGGGATGCGATCTAGTGGAAGCCGATGCCGCGTCCGTCCAGCGAGCCGGGCGGACCGTGGGTGAGAACCGCGTTGTCGGGGCCTGACTCCGCAGTCCTGGATGGAGTGCGGCTCTTGGGCCACCGCCCCGCCGGACGCTATCCAGCCGGCGCGAACACCAACAGGGGCGGGGACCGGGCGCCAGTCGGACACCCGGCGGTGACTGAACATTACCGTCCGATTACCTTACGTCGCAACCCGCCTCGGGCGCTCGGGATCGGGTCGTATCCGGCGCCTGACCCCGAGACTGAAGACCCGGCCTCACCCAGGAAAGGCCCAAATTTACGGACATGCACCATCTCCCTGACAGGTCGTTGCCAGGTGGATACCAGCGGGCCGGGACACCGTCGGGGACATGACGTACACGATCGAAGCCGAAGGGCTCGTCAAGAGATACGGCGACAATGCGGCGCTCGACGGCGTCGACCTGAGGACCAGGACGGGCACCGTGCTCGGTGTCCTCGGCCCGAACGGAGCGGGCAAGACGACCGCGGTCCGCATCCTCGCCACCCTGACCGCCCCCGACGCGGGCCGCGCCCTGGTCGGCGGGTACGACGTGACCCGCCAGGCCGGAAAGGTACGCGAGCTGATCGGCCTGACCGGCCAGTACGCCTCCGTCGACGAGAAGCTGACCGGCACCCAGAACCTGCTGCTGATGGGCCGCCTGCTCGGCCTGTCCAGGTCGGCGGCCAGAGCCAGGGCGGCGGAGCTGCTGGCCCGTTTCGGCCTGGAGGAGGCGGCCGGCCGCGCGGCGGGCGGCTACTCGGGCGGCATGCGCCGCCGCCTCGATCTGGCGGTCAGCCTGGTGAGCCGCCCGCGCATCCTGTTCCTCGACGAGCCGACCACGGGGCTCGACCCCCATGCCCGCGGCGGGCTGTGGGACGTGGTCAGGGAGCTGACCGCCGACGGCGTGACCGTGCTGCTGACCACCCAGTACCTGGAGGAGGCCGACCAGCTCGCCGACGACCTGCTGGTCATCGACCGGGGCCGGGTCGCCGCCGCCGGGACGCCCGGCGAGCTGAAGGCGCTGGCGGGCGGGCACCGGCTCGACGTCAAGCCGCTGCGCGCCGCCGACCTGGAGAAGGCCGAGACGATCCTCGGCACGAAGGCCGTGGACGGCGTGGTGAGCATCCCCGTGCACGACCTGGCCGAGCCGCCCGCCGTACTGAGGACGCTCGACGACGCGGGCATCGTGCTCGCCGAGCACGCCCTGCGGCTGCCCTCACTGGACGACGTCTTCCTCACCCTGACCGGAGACCACCGATGACCACCGCGATTTCCCAAGGGCTGACGCTGGCCTGGCGCAGCCTGATCCCGCTCAAGAACAGTCCAGGCCAGCTCCTGGGCATGCTGTTCCAGCCCGTGTTCATGATCGTCATCTTCGTGTACCTGTTCGGCGGCGCGGCCGGCGGCGACCGAGCGGGCGCGGTGGCGTACATGCTGCCCGGCGTGCTCGTCCAGGTGGCGCTGATGTCGACGATCACGACCGGCATGAACCTGGCCACCGACATCGGCAACGGCGTGTTCGACAGGTTCAGGACCATGCCGATCGCCAGGTCGGCGCCGCTGGCGGGACGCATCATGGCGGACCTGCTCGCGCTGCTGATCACGATCGCGATGTCCATGCTCGTGGGGTACGCCGTCGGCTTCCGCGTCACGACGGACCCGCTCAGCGCGCTGGCGGGGCTCGGCCTGGTGCTGCTGCTGGCCATGGCGTTGAGCTGGGGCTCGGCCTGGATCGGACTGGTGGCCAAGTCCGTCACGTCGATGCAGGTCATCTCGACGGCCGTCCTGTTGCCCCTCACGTTCGGCAGCAGCGCCTTCGTGCCCGCCACCGACATGCCCGGCTGGCTGACCTGGTGGATGAGCGTCAACCCCGTCTCCCACCTGGCCGGCGCCCTGCGCGGGCTGCTGACCGGCGGCCTGCACATGTCGGACGTGTGGATCACGTTCGGCTGGACCGCCGCACTGCTCGCCCTCTTCCTTCCCCTTGCCCTTCACGCTTACAACAGGAGAGTCCGATGATCGAGACCACCGAGACCATGACCACCCGCGACGGCGTCGAGCTCGTGTCGACGCTGTGGCGGCCGGGCGGAAGCGGGCGCTTCCCCGTGCTGCTGTCGCGTACCGCGTACGGCCGGGCCATCGAGGGTCCCGGGTTCCACCTCGACGTGCCCCGCCTCGTGGCAGCCGGATACGCGGTCGTCGTCCAGGACGTGCGCGGCACGGGCGCCTCGCAGGGCGAGTTCCGGTTCATCAGGGGCGAGGCGGCCGACGGTTATGACGCGGTCCGGTGGGCGGCCACCGCGCCATGGTCCGACGGAAATGTCGGCATGTACGGGGATTCGTACCTGGCCATCACCCAGCTCCTCGCGGCCCAGGAGCGGCCGGCGGGCCTCAGGGCCATCGCGCCGCACGTCTCCCCCGCCGGGCTGTATGAATGCGTCTACCAGCCGGGCGGCGTCCCCAACCTCAACATCATCCTCACTGTCAGCGCGATGGTGCTGGCCGTGGACGAACTGGACCGCCGGATCGCGCTCGGCACGGCCACGGAAGAGGACAAGGGCAGGTACCTGGCGGCCATCGGCCTGCCCGACAGGTTGGGCGAGCGCATGAGGGAGCTGTCGGAGCGCCTGCCGCTCAGCGACCAGCCACTGCTGGCGGACCTCGTACCGTTCTACTCGAGGTGGATGGACACCCCCGACCCGCTCGACCCGCTCTGGCGGGACGGGATCGTCGACCACTCCCTGATCGAGGTGCCCGCGCTGGTCAGCACCGGCTGGTACGACTACTTCCGCGACGCCTCCATCGAGCACTACGAGCGGCTGCGCGGCGAGTCCCGGCTGATCGTGGGCCCGTGGACGCACTTCACCCATGAGCGGAGCATCTGCGGGCGCGACTACGGCGACCAGGCCGGCCATGAGGCCGTCGACTGGACCGGGGTGCACCTCGACTGGTTCGACCACTGGCTGCGCGGGAGGCCGATGCGCGAACAGGCCCGCGTGCAGATCTTCGTGATGGGCGACGACGCCTGGCGGGACGAGGCGGACTGGCCCATCGCGCGGGCCTGGCATGTGGCGTACCACCTGGGCTTCAACGGGCTGTTGAGCACGACGCCCGTGGCGGGCGGCTCCGCCGAGTTCGTCGGCGACCCCGGCGACCCGGTGCCGACGGTCGGCGGCGCGATCATGTCGTTCGACGCGTTCGGCCCGCTCGACCAGCGGCCCCTCGACCAGCGCGGCGACGTGCTGCGCCACCAGAGCGAGCCGCTCGGCGCGCGGGTGGAGGTGAGCGGCGAGGTGGAGCTGGTCGCGCGTGTCTCGTCCACCGCCCCGAGCGCGGACGTCACGGCCAAGCTGATCGACGTCCACCCCGACGGGCGGGCCGAGCTGCTGACCGACGGCATCGCGAGGGTGAGCGACCTGGCGCCCGGCGAGGTGCGCGAGGTCACGGTACGGCTCGGCGCGATCTCGAACGCGTTCCTGCCGGGCCACCGGATCAGGCTCGACGTGGCGGGTTCGAACTTCCCCAGGTTCGGCCGGAACCCCGAGAAGGGCGCCACCACGCTGCACGGCCCGTCCTACGTCGTGCTGCCCACCATCCCGTAGACCTCTTCCCTGGACATGGCCGCGCCCTTGGCGAAGCACTCCTCGAAGTGCTCGTCACCGAGCGCGGCCCTGGCCGTTCGCACGCCCTCCAAGGTCTCCGGCGAGGTGTCGCGCGGCTCGACCGCCGACGACGCCCCGAACAGCACGGCTGCCCGCTCCTGGCCGCCCGTGGCCTGCGCGGCCAGCGCGAACCCGGCCAGCACCAGCGACAGCACCGGCCGGTCCGGGCTGGTGCCCCCCAATGCTTCCAGTGCCCGGCGGTGCTGCTCCAAGGCCGCCTCCACGTCGCCGTTGCGCGCCAGCGCCCGGCCGTAAGCCGTCATGACCGAGGCGATGAGCTGGGGCACCGGCGGGGCCTGCGCGAGCAGGTCGAACAGCCCGCGATAGAGCTCCAGTCCCCGGTCCAGATCGCCGCGCTGGCAGGCGTGCGCGGCCTCGGCCAGCCCGAGCAGCAGCCGCGTGTGCGGCGCCGTCTCCCGGTCCACGCTGGCCCTGGCCCTGGCCAGGTCCGCGCCGGCGCCATCGAGATCGCCACCGCGCCCGCGCAGCTCCGCCACCCTGACCAGGGTGGAGATCGCCTCGTCGGCTCCCACCCACTCCCTGGTCAGCGACCACGTCTCGGCTATCAGGTCGTCGGTCGGCGCTCCCCTGGCCGCCCGCAGCTCGGCGAGGCCGAGCAGCGCCTCGCTCAGCCCCCACCGGTCGCCGAGTTTCCTGAACCCGGCCACCGCCCGTTCCAGGCTCTCCTCACTACGCGCGGAGCCGCCGATCATGAGAGCGGCGCTGGACAACCAGAGGTCGTCGCTCTGGACGTACGACTCGAGCAGCTCGGCGGCGTGCTCGTCGCGGCCCGCGGCGGCGGCCATGACGGCCTTGCCGATCTTGAGCATCGGGTGCAGCGGCCCCTCCCGCTCGGCCGTGTCGACCAGCCGGTCCATCCGGTGCGAGAGCGCGAGCATGGCGGGCCGGTCGTTGATGATCGTGCTGAACAGGTTCACGCCGTACGCGAACATGCAGGCCGTGTACGCCGCGGCCAGCCCGGCAGGCGGCTCCTCGCCCGCCAGCTCGAGCACCTGCGTGGCCCAGGCCGCGCTCTCCTGCCGGTAGCCGCACATCCACCAGTACCAGTTCAGCGCCCCGCACAGCCGCAGCGCCGACTCGACGTCCCGCTCGTCGATCAGCCAGCGCAGCGCGGCGGCGAAGTCGTCGCGCTCGGGCGACAGGCGCTCGATCCAGGCCGTCTGCACGCCCGTCCGCAGCTGCGGCACCGCCCGTTCGGCCAGGTCCAGCAGGTACGCCGCGTGCCGCCCCCGGTACTCGCCGGCCTCTCCCGCCTCCGCCAGCCGTTCGAGCGCGTAGGCGCGGATGGTCTCCAGCATCGAGTAGCGGCCCTCGGGCGAGACCTGGACCAGTGACTTGTCGGCCAGCGCGCCCAGCACGTCCGCCGCTCCACCGCAGACCGCCTCGACCGCCTCCAGCGTCGCCCCGCCCGCGAACACGCCGAGCCGCCTGGCCAGCACCCGCTCCTCCTCGCCCAGCAGGTCCCAGCTCCACTCCACCACCGCTCTGAGCGTCTGCTGGCGCGGCAGCGCGGTCCTGCTGCCGCCGGTGAGCAGCCTGAACCGGTCGCCGATGCGGTCGGCGAGCTGCTGCGGCGTCATGGTGCGCAGGCGGGCCGCGGCCAGCTCGATGGCCAGCGGCATGCCGTCCAGCCTGCGGCAGAGCGCCACCACGGCGGCCACGTTGTCATCGTCGATCGCGAACCCGGGCCGGGCCGCGCCGGCCCGGTCCAGCAGCAGCCGGACCGACGGGTACGCCTCCGCCTGCTCGGGGCCCGCGCCGACGGGCGGCGGCGCGAGCGGCGGGATGGGCGCCAGGTGCTCGCCCGGCAGGTTGAGCGGCTCCCTGCTCGTGGCCAGCACCCTCAGGTCCGGGCATTCGGTGAGCAGCCGCTCGGCCACCTCGGCTGCCGCGTCGATGAGGTGCTCGCAGTTGTCCAGGACGAGCAGCGCGGGCCGGCCCGCGACGGCCTCGGCCACCTGCGCCACGGGGTCGCTCCCGTCCGCGGGCATGCGGTACGGCGGCCGGTCGTCGCGCAGCTCCAGTGCGTCGAGCACAGTGCCCAGGATCTCTTTCAGGTCGCTGACCGGGGCCAGCTCGACCATCCAGGCCGCTTCGGCGGATCGCAGCGCCACCTCGGTGGCCAGCCTGGTCTTGCCCGCGCCGCCGGGGCCGACCAGCGTGACGATCCTGGCCTGGCCGAGCAGGGCGGCGAGCTGA
Source organism: Nonomuraea sp. B19D2 (assembly GCF_040137845.1). Lineage (NCBI taxonomy): Bacteria > Bacillati > Actinomycetota > Actinomycetes > Streptosporangiales > Streptosporangiaceae > Nonomuraea > Nonomuraea sp. B19D2. The sequence continues at coordinate 22,050 of NZ_JBEFAK010000038.1, forward strand.
TCCAGCTCGGCCTCGCGCCCGATGAAGCTGGTCCTCGGCGCCCGTACGTTGCCTCTCGGCCGGACGTGGACCCGTGGGGCCGGCGGGCGTACCTCTCCCGAGACCACCGCCAGGTGGGCGGCGCGCAGCTCCGGCCCGGGATCGACGCCGAGCTCGTCGGCGAGCGTGCGGCGGGTGCGCTCGAACAGCTCCAGCGCCTCGGCCTGCCGTCCCTCGGCGGCGAGCGCCCGCATGGCCAGGGCGGCCAGCCGCTCGCGCAGCGGGTGCGCGGCGACCTCGGCGGTCAGGTCGACCGGCGTACCGGCCGCCAGCCGCGTCTCGGCCTGGGCCTCGACTGCGGCGAGGCGGTCCTGCTCCAGGCCGGCTGCCGCGTTCGCCAGGAGCGGCACCGAGGTGAGGTCCGCCAGCGCGGGGCCCCGCCAGAGCTCCAGTCCTCCCCCGTTCCTGGCCGTTCGCCTGAACCGCAGGGCGTCCACGTCGCCGGGGTCCACGGTGAGCGCGTAGCCGCCCGGCCTGCTCTCCACCACCTCGTACGGGCGCAGCGCCACCCGCAGCCGCTTGACCAGCGTCTGGAGGGCGTTGGCCGCGTTGGCGGGCGGCTCGTCCGGCCACAGGGCGTCGATCAGCCGCTCGGCCGTGACGGTCCGGCCGGCCTCCAGCGCCAGGATGGCGAGCAGCGCCCGCAACCTGAACCCGCCGACCGCGACCGGTCCCCCGTCGCCCTCGACCTCCAACGGCCCAAGGATGGATATCCGCACATGTCACATCCTGCCGTGCCGCTCCCCGCCCCCGGCACGGGCCTTGCGCGGGCCGGAAAGCGGTCAGCCAGGGGCGGCGGCTGCCCCTGGCTGGGCCGCGGAACGTCAGATCCGACGTGGAGCTGGTAAGGAGGCGGCGACGATCGCGGCGATGGCGGCCAGCCGCACGGATCGATGCATGGGGGGTGAGCTCCTCACGCGTTCATTAGGAAACCTTACTAACTGAGGAGCGTAGATCGGGCGTCTACCTGAGGACAAGACCCAATTTGACGCGGACAGTCAAAGGACGCGGTCCACACGGCCACCCCTAGCCGCGCGGACCGCGCCCATCTCGAACGGCGGACCCACAGGACAGCAGCGCCGCCAGCCACAGCGCGACAGCGAGCCCGCCCTGTATTCCATGCTAAACAAATAGGGATTGCAGGTAAAGCTCAAATTTGCGGCGGGGTGATGACAGGGCCTCCCGTTCGTGATGGATTCGGGAAATGAGCGTGCAGGGCACTTGTGATCCCCGCTTCTCCCAGGTCGCGGCGGAGTTCGAGAACAACCTCGCCACGCGCGGCGAAGTGGGCGCGTCGGTGTACGTGATCGTCGACGGCGAGGTCGTCGTCGACCTGTGGGGCGGGCAGGCGGCGCCCGGCGTCCCGTGGCGAAGCGACACCATCGGGCACGTCTGGTCGTGCACCAAGGGCGCGACCGCGCTCTGCGCCCACGTGCTGGCCTCGCGCGGCGAGCTCGACCTCGACGCGCCGGTCGCGCGCTACTGGCCCGAGTACGCCGCCGCCGGCAAGGGCGGGACGCTCGTCCGGCACCTGCTCACCCACCAGGCCGGCCTGCCCGCGCTGCGCGAGAAGCTGCCGCCGGGCGCGTTCTACGACTGGAACCCGCGCGGCCAGGCCCTGGTGGACGCGACGTACCGGGCGCTCGGCTATAAGCAGGTGTACGGGGGGATATGGTCCGCGCGGGGCGAGATATCGTGATGTGCGGTTAAGCCTTCCTCTGGAGCAAGCGGCATGTTCTTCGGTATCACGGACTTCTGGGCCTACGTCATCGGCGCGTTCCTGATCATTCTTCTCCCCGGCCCGAACTCCCTGTACGTCCTCAGCTTCGCCGCCCAGAACGGCGTCCGCCAGGGCTACCGGGCCGCGGCGGGCGTCTTCCTCGGCGACACCGTGCTGATGTTCCTGGCCGCCGCCGGCGCCGCCTCCCTGCTCCGCTCCAACCCGCTGCTCTTCACGATCGTCAAGTACGCGGGCGCCGGCTACCTGGCGTGGATCGGCTTCCAGATGATCAGGGGCGCCTGGCGGTCCAGGAGGTCGACCGAGGAGAAGCCGCAGGTCAAGATGGAGCGCCAGGCGCGCCCGTTCCGCAAGGCCCTGATGATCAGCCTGCTGAACCCGAAGGCCATCCTCTTCTTCGTCTCGTTCTTCATCCAGTTCGTGGACCCGTCGTACGCCGCCCCCGCGCTGTCGTTCCTCATCCTGGGCGCGGTCATCCAGGTGTTCAGCTTCCTCTACCTGACGGCGCTGATCTTCGGCGGCACCTTCCTGGCCAACCAGTTCCGCCGGCACAGGAAGCTCAGCGCCGGTCTGACCTCGGGCGTCGGCGCCCTGTTCCTCGGATTCGGTGCGAAGCTCGCCACCACGTCACTCGGCTGAAAGCCGGCCGAAAGGCCCTGCTGTTTTCGTGGGAACCAGATGGAACGCGTCAAAAGAGGCGGTCGCACCACCTCGCCTCGGGTACGGTAAGCCACCGGCGTGCTTCCCGGGACGCGGGTGCTGCCGTTCTGGTTACAGCGAGCGGTCCATCAGGAAAGCCTTGTCCCCCGAAGCCCGGGTAGACGCTGATCGTCGGCCTATCTGCGGAGCAGCCTTGAACCATCCCCCAGTCACCCTCCCACGCCTCACCGCACTCGCCCGGCAGGCGGCGCCGAAGCTGCTCGAAGGCGTCGTGGCGCCGCTGGTGGTGTTCTACCTGGCCATGATGGTCCTCGGATTCACGGGGGCGCTCGTCGCCACCGTCGCCTGGGTCTACCTCGGAGTGGCGTGGCGGCTGATCAGGCGGGTCAAGGTGCCCGCGACCATGTTCCTGGCCGCGTTCGTGATCACGATCCGCGCCCTCGTGTCGTTCTGGACGGGCACGTGGATGTGGTTCTTCATCCAGCCGGAGATGGGCACGATCTGCATCAGCATGGTGTTCCTCGCCTCGGTCCGGCTCAACAAGCCGCTCGTGCAGAAGCTCACGCTCGACTACATCCACCTGCCGTCGGCGGTGCTCAAGCACGAGCGGGTACGCAGGTTCTTCGCCAGGATCACGCTGCTGTGGGCCTTCGTGCTGCTGACGAACTCGACGTTGAGCATCGCCCTCGCGGTCCACGAGTCGCTGGCGGGCTCGCTCGGCACGTTCATGGTGCTGAGGACGTCAGCGGTGGCCGTGATCAGCGGTCTGGCGATCGCGTTCTCGATCTTCGCCTTCAAGCGCGTCCTGCACCGGCTGCACGTCGCTCATACGTGATCGCTCGGTCAGCAGGAACGCCCCGCACATCCCCATGACCAGCCCGGTCAGCATGCCGAACAGCTCCACCAGGTTCGCCGCGGACGCCCCGCCGGCGAGCGGCCCGCCGACCGACGTGACGATCATCGCGTAGAGCCCCCAGCCGAACAGCGAGCCGGAGCCCAGCCAGGCCACCACCAGCGGCCGCCAGAACGGGCCGCCCCCGCGCCGCCTGACCGCCAGGATGAGCGCGACGGCCCCGGCGATGCCCAGCAGTCCCTTGAAGCCTTCCAGGAAAACGCCCCCGGAGAGCCTGACCGCGCCGATCGGCAGGGTCACCAGCAGCGCGCCCCAGGCCACGACCGTCTGGAACGACCGGCTGGGGCTGGCGAAGGGGTGGTCCACCCGGGTGGTGAAGGCGTGCGGCCATCGGTCGCGCGAGTAGAGCGAGAAGGCCGTCATGAGCCCGACGCCCTGGCCGATGAACCCGCCGTAGACCATCATGTAGATCCACGGTTCGATGCTCCCGCCCTGGAACACCGACAGCCCATGGAGCAACACCATGATCGGCGCCGTGACGACCACCACCGACAGCAGGCCGGTGCCCACCCACAGCGGCAGCAGCACGAGCCAGGCGGGCAGCCGCAGCCCCCACCTCATGGTGAACGCCAGCGCCAGCACCAGCCCGACGACGTCCATGCCGAACGTCATCGCGTTGAGCCCGACCATCGACGAGTCCCTCATCAGCCCGGGATCGGTGACCCCGATCGAGCTGCCCGTCAGCCAGAGCACCTTCAGCGTGAGGTACGGCAGCATCGCGGCGACCGCGACGATCGCGGCGGTGACGCGCCCTATGCCCGCTCTCTGTTCATTCATGCTCCGAGCGTCGCGCGCCGGGCCGCCGGTTCCCTCCCGAGCCGCGGGGATCCTCATCCCCCGTCCGGGGGATGGTCACGTCCAGCTCGAAGCCGTCGCCGACCGGCCCGGCGGTCAGCGTGCCACCTGCGAGCCGTACGCGCTCGCGCAGCCCCGCCAGCCCCAGCCCGCCCGGCAGCGCGGTCGGCCGGGCCCGCGGCCGGTCGTTGCGCACGGTGACGCGGTCCGGCGCGACCCGCACCGCGACGGCCGACCCCGGCGCGTGCTTGGCCGCGTTCGTGAGCCCCTCCTGCACCACCGCGTGCGCCAGGGCGGGCACCGGTCCGGCCGCCAGATCCAGGGTGATCGGCATGCCGGAGTCCCTGGCCCGCCGCACGACCTCGGCCACGTCCTCGTCCGCGGGTGACAGCGGCGCCGCGTCGGAGTCCTCGCGCAGCAGCCCGATGATCTGGCGCAGCCGCTCCGTGGCGTCCGCCGCCGCCAGCCGCAGCTCCCCCGCCGCCTTGACGTGCGCCTGGTCCAGCCCGTGGGCCAGCTCGAGCCCCGCGGCCCTGACCGCGATCAGGGCCAGGTCGTGGCCGAGCGAGTCGTGCATGTCCCGCGCGATCCTGGCCCGTTCGCGCAGCCTCGCCTGCGCCTCGGCCGACAGCCTGGCCTGCGTGCGCTGCTGCAGCAGCTTCCGCCTGAGCAGCCCCAGCAGGTACGGCACCACGTACGTGCCCAGGAGCCCCGTCACCATGGACACCCACAGGGCGAGGTCGCCGCCCTGGCCGAGCACCACGCCCACGCCGACGACCGAGATCAGGCAGAAGGCGACCAACGCCGGCCGGATCGCGGCCAGGCGCCGTCCGGTGAGGTAGGCGTACCACATGATGAACGGCGAGGTGGCCAGCAGCGGGAGGATCTTCACGTTGCGCCTGGGCAGCAGCCAGCTCAGGTCCACGGTCGCGAACCCCTCGCTGAACCGCCACGGCCCCAGCGGCAGCAGCAGCACCAGCGCGGCCAGCGGCCAGCGACGGCCGACCAGCACCGCCACGGAGGCGAGCCCGATCCTGGGCACGGTCACCATGCCGAAGGCGGCCGGGTCCTTGACCGGGTCGGGGCCCATGGCCGCGACGAAGATGCCGAGCACGGCCCAGAGCAGCAGGTCGTAGACCACCTGGCGGCGGCTCTCCCGACGAAGACGTCTCACGGCACCGACGTTATCCGCCCCACGGACGCGGGGGTCCCGGCCGAAAGTCGGCAGGCGACCCTGACGAAAGTCAGGGTAGGGCCTCGTCCCCTGTCGCGGTGGGGTTAGCACCACCCCGAAAGCGCCTACCTCCACTCCTGTTTCCGCCTGCGGAAACAGGTTTGATCGATGGTGTCAGCCGGAGCTCGGAACCGGACCCCTGACGAAAGTCGGGGGTAGTGCGTGCCGATCGTCCGATGTGCCGTGACCTGCGGAGTTTCTACCTTCATGGGGTACCGGCCCTGAACTGCATAAGGGATGGGTCCGCGTTCGACCCGGGGCATCCCCGATGTCCCGGACCGTCCCACGCAGACACGCTGTGTGGGTGCCCTGACGATCGGAGTACACGCTCATGTCGCACGCCATTCTCGACCTGGTCCAGCAGGTGATGTCATCGCCCTGGTTATACGCCGCGCTGTTCGTCCTGGCGCTGCTCGACGGGTTCTTCCCCATCGTGCCCGCCGAGACCTCGGTGATCACCGCGGGGGTGTTCGCCGCGTCGGGCGAGACGAACCTGGGCCTGGTCATGCTGGTCGCGGCGCTGGGCGCGTTCGCGGGTGACCACACCTCCTACCTGATCGGCAACAAGTCGGCAGGCAGGCTGCGGAAGAAGAAGGCGTTCGTCTGGGCGCGCGACGCGCTGGCCGAGCGGGGCGGCCTCGTCCTGGTCGTGGCCAGGTACATCCCCGGCGGGCGCACCGCGACCACGCTGACCATGGGCGCCGTGCGGCATCCGCTGCGCTCGTTCACGTTCTTCGACGCGATCGCGGCCGGCTCGTGGGCGGTGTACTCCGGGCTGATCGGCTTCTTCGGCGGGATGGCGTTCGAGAACGACCCGATCAAGGGCCTGCTCCTCGGCCTGGGCATCGCGGTGTCCATCACCGCGGTCGTCGAGGTCGTGAGATGGCTCAGGAAGCGACGCGCCATCCAGCCTTCCCCGGAACGTCTTCCTGCGGACACGTCCGTTTGACCCTGCCTGGCAACCATCCGTCTGAAAGGAGTGCGCATGACTGTGCTGGCCGCGGCGATCGCCTTGGTCGGTTCGCTGTTCTTCGCGCTCGGAGCCGCACTCCAGCAGTTCGAGGCAGTCGAGTCGGCCAAGCCGGGGCTGCTGACCCTGCTGCGCCGGCCGCGCTGGGTGCTCGGCGGCGCCTCCATTCTGGCGGGTGGCGGCCTGCACATCGTCGCGCTGGGCCTCGGCCCGCTGACCATCGTCCAGCCGATGGGGGTGGCCAGCCTGCTGTTCGCCCTGCCCATCGCCGCCACGCTGCACGGCCGCAAGCCCGCACGCAAGGAGCTGGCGGCGGCGGGTGTGGTGGCGTCCGGGCTGGTCGGGCTCGTGCTGCTCGTCCCCGCGTCCGACGGTCCCACCTACCTCAGCCCGAGCGGGGTGCTCACGCTGCTCGGCGTGGCCGGCGTCGCGGCGGTCCTGCTGTGGGCCGGCTCGAAGGCGGTCTCGCCCGCGGGCCGGGCCGCGCTGCTGGCCACCAGCTCGGGCGTGCTGTACGGCGCCACGGCCACCCTCGTGCGCGTGCTGGTGGACGGCGCCTGGAACTGGTGGTACCTGCTCGCGCTGCCGGTGCCCGCCCTGCTGGCGCTGATGATGCTCCAGCGGGCCTACGCCGTCGGGCACTTCGGCGTCTCGTTCGCCTCTCTCCAGATCGCCGATCCCCTGACGGCGGTGGCGTTCGGCGCGCTGCTGCTCGGCGAGCCACTGCCGACCGGGATCGCGCCGGTCGCCGCCGCGGCCCTCACCGCGGCCGGCACCATCGCGCTGGCCCGGACCAGCCCGCTGGAAGCCCACCACAATTCCCCCACCCCCGTGTGAAAACGGAGTGTCACTGACATGGCCATGCCCCTGCGCTCGCTCCCCGAGACCGTCCCCGCTCCCGAGCGTCCCCGCCGCGTCCTGATCTCGACCGACACCTACCCGCCCGACGTGAACGGCGCCGCCTACTTCACCCACCGCCTGGCCACCGGCCTGGCCGCGCGCGGCAACGAGGTGCACGTGGTCTGCCAGTCGGACGCGGGCCCGCCCACCGCCGACGTGGTGGACGGCGTGATCGTGCACCGGCTGCGCTCCGCCCCGATCGTCGTCCACCCCACCATGCGTTTCACCGTGCCGACCAGGCTCGACCGGCTGATCGCGGGCATCCAGCCCGACGTCCTGCACACCCAGGGCCACTTCGTGGTCGGCAGGGCGGCCATGGCCGCCGCCCGTCGTGCCGGGGTGCCCGTCGTGGCCACCAACCACTTCATGCCCGACAACCTCTTCCAGTTCTGCCACATCCCCGACCGGCTGCGGGCCAAGGCCGGCCGGCTGGCCTGGCGCGACTTCAGCCGGATCTTCAACCGGGCCGACCACGTCACCACCCCGACGCCGCTGGCCGCCAAGCTGCTGGCCGACCAGGGCTTCGCCCGCGAGGTGGAGGCGGTCTCCTGCGGGATCGACCTGGCCAGGTTCCACCCGCGCGCCGAGCCCAAGGCATGGGCGCGCAAGCTGTTCGACCTGCCCGACCGGCCCACCGTCCTGTTCGTCGGCCGGCTGGACGAGGAGAAGCGCCTGGACGAGCTCGTACGCGCGCTGCCGCTCGTGCTGAACGAGACCGACGCGCAGGTGGCGTTCGTCGGCAAGGGGAACCAACGGGCGGAGCTGGAGAGGCTGGCCAAGCGCATCGGCGTGAGTGAGCGGGTGTTCTTCCTGGGGTTCGTGCCCGACGAGATCATGCCTCAGGCGTTCGCCGCCGCCGACGTGTTCGCCATGCCGGGCATCGCCGAGCTGCAGAGCATCGCCACGCTTGAGGCCATGGCCTCGGGCCTGCCCGTGGTGGCCGCCGACGCCATGGCGCTGCCGCACCTGGTGGACGACAACGGCTACCTGTTCCAGCCGGGCGACGTGGTCGGGCTCGCCAGGCACCTGACGGCCATTCTTTCGGACGACGGCCTGCGGGCCAGATTCGGCAAGGCCAGCAGGGAACTGGCCCTCACCCACGACCATCAGTCGTCGCTCGCCCGGTTCGAGCAAATCTACGATGAGGTGACTCGATGATCACACGCCAGAGCGCCCTGGGCGCCATCGCCGGCACGGCGGTCTCCGCGGGCGCGCTGACGTACGCGCAGGTCGCCCTGCCCACGCAGACGTTACTCAGCGACTACGCGCTGGTCTCCGGCGGGCTCGTGCCCGTGCTGATCGGGATGCTCGCACTGGCGGGGGCATGCCTGTCTCTCGCGTACGGCCTCGCGGCCGGCGACCCTGGGCGCACCGCGGCCACCCGGGTGCTGCTGCTGGCCGGGGCGGCGGGGCTGATGATGAGCGCCATCTTCCCCACGGACCCTTCGGCGGTCGGCTCGACCACCGGCGAGATCCACCGGTGGTCGGCGGCCGTCGTGTTCACCTCGCTGCCGGTCGCCGGCTGGGCGCTGGCCAGGGGCCGGGCCGCGGCACCACGATGGAACGCGGTCCGGGCCATGAGCGTGACCTCCGCGGCCACGCTGGCCGTCTATCTGGCGGCGCACCCCGCCTCCATCACCTCGACGCTGATCGGCGGCTCGGCCTACTACGGGCTGCTGGAGCGGGGCGTGGTGCTGGCCGAGATGGCGCTGCTGACGGCCATGGCACTGGCGTCCGCCGGAAGGCGACCCGCCGTCCAGACCCCGGCCGCCCCGGCCGAGCCCCAGCGCTCCGAGCGCTCCGAACGGCTGGCGGCCTGATGCCCGCATCCTTCGACCGGCGACGAAATTACCCCGTTCTAGCGTGGAACCATGCTCATCACACGCCACGCAGATGCCGAAGCGGTGCTCGCCGACCCGAGGTATGTGCCCCCTCCCGTACGCCAGGACGCCGCGGAGGGCACGCTGGCCTGGCTCCGCGCCCAGGTGTCGCGCTTCAGCACCGGCCAGACGCACGCCGGGCGGCGCCACCTGCTGGTCGAGCGGCTGGCCGCGCTTGACCCCGCCGAACTGAGACCGGCGGCCAGGGCCATGACCCTGGAACGGGACGGCGACTGGCGGGGCGTGCCCACGGCCGTGCTCGGCGCCGCGCTGGGCGTCAAGGACACGAGCGCGGTGGCGGCCGCCGCGGCCGGCTACCTGTCCGGCGAGGAGAGCCCGGAGGCCGACGCCGCCGTCGCCGAACTGCTCGAGCTGGCCGGCATCCCCGAGATCACGCTGCTGCTGCAGGGGCACGCCGCCACGGAGGCGCTCATCGAGAACACGCTCAGGCATGCCGAACCCGGCGACGACGTCGAGGCCCTGCTGCACGAGACGCTCAGGCAGGACCCGCCGCTCAAGGCCACCCGCAGGCTCGACACGCGGACCGGCGGCGAGGTGACGATCGACCTGGTGTCGGCCAACCGCGACCCGGACGTGTTCGCCGACCCCATCAGATTCGACCCCTCGCGCGGCCGTGCTCCCCATCTGACCTTCGGTCACGGCGTGCGCCCCTGCCCCGCGCCCGCCCACGCGCTCGCGCTGGCCGCGGGCGTGCTCGAAGCCCTGCTCCACGGGAGCCGCTCATGAACTTCCACGACCTGCACCGCCCAGGAGATCCGCTGCTGCTGCCGAACGCCTGGGACTACGGCTCCGCCGCCGTCCTGGCCGCGCACGGCTTCCCGGCGATCGGCACGACCAGCCTCGGCGTGGCCGCCGCGTACGGCAGGCCGGACGGGGCCGGCGCGACCAAGGCGGAGACGATCGAGCTGGTCGAAGCCGTCAACGACCTGGGCGTCATGGTCACCGTGGACATCGAGGGCGGGTTCAGCGACGACCCCGCCGAGGTGTCCGACCTGGTCGCGAGCCTGGCCGCGCTCGGTGCCGTCGGCGTCAACCTGGAGGACGGCCGCCCCGACGGCACGCTGCGCCCGATCGAGCTGCACCAGCGGATCATCGAGGCGGCCAAGGGACATGGGGTGTTCGTCAACGCCCGCACGGACACGTACTGGCTGAAGACCGGTGACGACACCCTGGAGAGGGTGGCCGCCTACGGGAACGCCGACGGGATCTTCGTGCCAGGGCTGACCGACCTGAAGGAGATCGCCGAGGTGGCGGCCGGCACGCCGCTGCCGCTCAACGTCCTCTACCAGCCGGGCGGCCCCAGCCTCGCCCAGCTCGCCGAGGCCGGCGTGGCCAGGGTGAGCACCGGGTCGCTCCTGTACCGGGCCGCGCTCGGCGAGGCGGTCGCGACAGCGCTCGCCGCCCTGGGGAAGCAGGCACCTCCGCTGCCGACGTACGCGGAGATCTCCGCCCTGCTGCCGCGGCCACGATAATCGAGGCATGCGCTTCCAGATCCTCGGGCCCACGACCGTGCTGGGCGAGGACGGCGAGCCGGTCACGCTCGGCGGTCCCCGGGTGCGGGCGCTGCTGACCCTGCTCGCCCTGCACGCCGGCCGCATCGTCGGCGGCGAGCAGCTCGTGGCCGGCATGTACGGCCCCAGGCCGCCGGAGGGCGTGGCCAACGCGCTGCAGTCGCAGGTGTCCAGGCTGCGCAGGGCACTGGGCAGGGACCTGGTGGAGTTCCACCCGGCCGGATACCGGCTGGTGGCCGACCCTCAGGAGGTCGACGCGCGCAGGTTCGAGCTGCTCGCGCAGGCGGGCAGGCAGTCCCTCGCCGGCGGCGACCCCGGCCGGGCGGCCACGCTGCTGCGGGAGGCGCTCGACCTGTGGCGGGGCGCGCCGCTCGCCGACGCCCCGCACGCCGAGTCCGCCGCGACGGCGCTGGAGGAGTTACGGCTGACCGCCACAGAGGACCGCGTGCAGGCGGACCTCGACCTGGGCGGGCACCGCGAGCTCGTCGCCGAGCTGCGCCAGCTCACGGCCGCCCACCCGCTGCGGGAGCGGCTGCGGGCCCAGCTCATGCGCGCCCTCTACGGCAGCGGACGCCAGGCTGAGGCGCTGATCGTCTACGACGAGGCCAGGAAGACCCTGGACGAGGAGCTGGGCGTCGAACCCGGGGCCGAGCTGGCCGCCGCCCACCTGGCCGTGCTGAGGGCCGACCCGGCGCTCGGCGCCCCTGACGCCCCCGCGCCCGCGCAGCGGCGGGGACTGCGCGCCCAGCTCACCAGCTTCGTGGGCAGGGACGAGGAGATCGAGCAAGTGGGCGCCAGGCTGCGGGCCAACCGGCTGGTCACGCTGATCGGCCCCGGCGGCGCCGGCAAGACCCGGCTCGCGGCCGAGGCGGCGGAGCGGGCCACCGGCGACGTGTGCTTCGTGCCGCTCGCGCCCGTCTCCGACGGCGGCGACGTGCCGAGGGCCGTGCTGGCCGCGCTCGACATCCGCGACACCCTCATCTACGGCCCCGAGCGGCCCGCCGTCGACCCGGTGACGAGGCTGGTCACCGCGCTGGCCGACCGCAGGCTCCTGCTGATCCTGGACAACTGCGAGCATCTCGTCGCGGCCACGGCCGAGCTGGCGGACGCGCTGCTGGCCGCCTGCCCCGGGCTGCGCGTGCTGGTGACCGGGCGCGAGGCGCTCGACATCACCGGCGAGTCGATCCTGCCCGTGGCGCCGCTGCGGCTGCCGCCGCCGGAGGCGGGCAACCCGTTGGACTATCCGGCGGTCCGGCTGTTCGCCGACCGCGCCGCCGCCGTCCGGCCGGGGTTCGCCGTGGAGGCGGGCAACGCCGCCCAGGTCGTCCGCATCTGCCGGGCGCTCGACGGGCTGCCGCTGGCCATCGAGCTGGCCGCGGCGCGGCTGCGTACCTTGTCGGTGTCCGACGTGGCGGCGCGGCTCGACGACCGGTTCAGGTTGCTGACCCGCGGCAGCCGTACGGCGCTGCCCCGGCACCAGACGCTGCACGCGGTCGTCGCGTGGAGCTGGGACCTGCTCGACGAGAGCGAGCAGCGGCTGGCCAGGAGGCTCTCCGTCTTCCTGGGCGGCGCGCGGCCCGAGGCGGCCGAGCAGGTGTGCGGGCTGCCGGAGGAGGTGCTGTTCTCGCTGGCGGAGAAGTCGCTGGTGGAGTTCGTGGACGGCCGTTTCCGGATGCTGGAGACGATCAGGGCGTTCTGCGCGGAGCGGCTGGCGGAGTCCGGAGAGGTCGAGCCGGTCTGCGAGGCGCACGCCGGCTACTACCTCGACCTGGTTACGACGGCCGACCCGAGGCTGCGCACCGGCGAGCAGCTGGAGTGGCTGGCCCGGCTCGACGAGGAGGGCGACGACCTCAACGCCGCGGTGCGCTGGGCGACCGAGTCGGGCCGGCTGGAGACGGGGCTGCTGCTGCTGGCCCGCAGCGCCTGCTACTGGTGGATGCGCGGCCACCGCGTGACCAGCGCGAACCTGGCCGCCGCGCTGCTGGCCGAGCTCGGCACCCGGCGCCCACCCGGCATGGATGAGGAGTACATCATGTGTGTGCTCATCACGGCCTGGGCCGGCGGCGTCGACGAGGGGCTACGCGGGCAGCTGGTGGAGGCGCGGCAGTCGCTGCCGGTGGACTTCCTGCCGTCGCGGGTGGAGTTCCTGATGATGCTGCTGTCGGCGTTCACGGGGCCTCCCGGCGACTTCGACGAGATCTTCGCGCTGCTCCTGGAGCACATCGATCGGCTCCCGCCCTGGCAGCAGGCCCTGTCCTACAGCGGCGCGGGGTTCGTGCTGCAGCAGGTCGGCCGCCTCGATGAGGCGCAGGCCCACTTCGAGCTGGCCCTGGCCGGGTTCAAGGCGATCGGGGAGCGGTGGGGCACCGTGCTGGTGCTGTCCGGGCTGTGCGCCCTGTACCAGGAGCAGCGCGACTTCACGACCGCGTACGCGCTAGCCGACGAGGCGCTCGCGGTGGCCAGGGAGCTGGACGCCAAGTCGGAGATCGCCGAGGGTCTGTGCCGGCGGGGCGACGTCCTGCTCGAACTGGCCGACGCGGCGGGAGCGCGGGCCGACTACACGCGCGCGGCCGAGGTGGCGCGCAGGAACGGCTCCATGGAGAACCTGGCGTGGGCGCACCTCGGCCTGGGCGAGGTGGCGCTGTTCCAGGGCGAGCTGGACGAGGCCCGTGCCCTGCTCACTCAGGCGCGCGACGAGGTCCCGGCCGACTGGTACAGCGCCGAGGAGACCCGCGCCCGCATCGCCGCCGCGCTGGCGAAGGTCAGCCCGCCGGTCAGCGAGCGGTAGGCAGGCCGTCAGCCGCCCTCACGAGAGTGGGCGGCATGAACAACAAATGGTCCTGCCTGGCCATCGCCTGCCTGGCCACCTTGCTGCTCTCGCTCGACCTCACGGTCCTGCACCTGGCCCTGCCCCGGCTGGTGACCGACCTCGGCGCGAACTCCACGCAGCTGCTCTGGATCGGCGACATGTACGGCTTCGCGCTGGCCGGCCTGCTCGTCACCATGGGCAACCTCGGCGACCGCATCGGCCGCAAGCGCCTGCTGCTGATCGGCGCGGCCGCGTTCGGCGCCGCCTCGCTGGTGACCGCGTACGCGCCCAACGCCGAGCTGCTGATCGCGGCCAGGGCGCTGCTCGGCGTGGCGGGGGCGACGATCATGCCGTCCACCTTGTCGATCGTCCGGAACGTGTTCACCGAGCCGGGCGAGCGGACCGCGGCCATCGGCATCTGGAGCGGCATGAGCGCCGCCGGTTTCGCCGTGGGGCCGGTCGTCGGCGGGCTGCTGCTCGACCGTTTCTGGTGGGGCTCGGTCTTCCTGATCAACGTGCCGATCATGCTGCTGGTGATCGTCGGCGGGATCCTCGTGCTGCCCGAGTCGCGCAACCCCCATGCGGGCCGGATCGACCTGGTCAGCGTGGCACTGTCGTTCGCCGGAGTGGTGACGGCCGTCTACGCGGTCAAGGAGGCGGCGCACAAGGGTGTGGAGCACGCCGACGTGCTCGCGGCGGGCGTGGCCGGGGTGCTGCTGCTGGGTCTGTTCGTGTGGCGGCAGGCGCGGCTCGCCGAGCCGCTGATCGACGTGCGGCTCTTCACGCGGAGGGCGTTCAGCGCGTCCATCGTCACGAACCTGCTGGCGATCTTCACGATGTCGGCCATGATGTTGATGTTCGGCTGGTACCTGCAGCTCGTGCTGGGCTGGACGCCGCTCCAGGCCGGCCTCGCGCAGCTGCCCGGCGGGCTGAGCGGCGCGGTGGGCGGCGTCCTGGCCGCGAAGCTGATCCGCCACCTCGGCAGGAACGGCGTGGTCGCGCTCGGCCTGGCCATGAACGCGGGCGCGTTCCTGTACTACTCCACGCTCGGCCCGTCGCTGAACTACCTCGCGCTGCTGCCCGTCATGCTCATCGGCGGCCTCGGCATCGGGTTCACGTTCACCGTCAACAACGACAACGTGCTGGCCACCACGCCCAGGGAAAGGGCCGGGGCGGCGGCCGCGGTGTCGGAGACGGCGTTCGAGCTGGGCGGGGCGCTCGGCATCGCGATCCTGGGCACGGTGCTGAACTCCGCGTACCGGGCCGGCCTGGACGACACAGTGGGGCAAGCCGGGGCGCGGGAGTCGATCGCCGGGGCGATGCGCGCGGCGGAGGCGCTGCCCGCCGAGGAGGCAGGCAGGCTCGTGCGGGCGGCTCGGGCGGCCTTCATCGAGGGGCTGCACCTGACCTCGCTGGTCACGGCGGGGCTGCTGGCCGTCGTCGCGCTGGTGGCGCTGGTGGGGCTGCGTGGCGTGCCGAAGGTCATCCCGGAGGAGACGCTGACCAGGGCGTAGTCACCAGCGGGGGGTATTCAGGCGATGGGTTTGGTCGGGCAGGGGCGGGTGATGGTCGGGGAGAGGGTGTCGAGGCGGGCGCCGATCAGGTGGGCCACGCCCTCGATGGTCTCGATGCCCGCCCCCTCCCCCGGCTGGTGGTCGGTCTGGACCGACAGCAGCAGGTCGCGGCCCGGCCCCACGATCCGGCCGTAGCTCGTGACGGCCCACGACGCGTTGCCGACGAACGGGCGCGGCGTCCAGCCGTTCTTCAGCGCCACCCGGTCCCCGGGCCGGGCCGCGGCGCTGACGCCCCACGACTGGTCCTTCTGGACCCGGGACATCAGGTCCAGCACCAGTCTCCGGTCGGGCGCGGTCAGGCCCCTGCCGCCCTTGACCAGGACCTTCATGAGGCGGATGCGGTCTGCGGGGCTGGTGGTGGTGCCGCCCCAGTAGATGCCGGGGCCCGGCGTGGTCTCCCGGAGCCCCACCCTGTTGTAGAAATCGCTCATCGAGCCGCCGACCCGCGACCACAGGGCGTCCGCCGCGCTGTTGTCGCTCTCTGTGATCATGCGGGCTGCCAGGTCGTGTTCTTCCTCGTCCAGCTCACCGGTGCCGCGGAGCAGGAGCGCGGCGAGGATGTCCACCTTGGCGCCGCTGGCGGTGATGATGTCGTGCGCGTGCTCTCCCTCCCCGAACGACACCCCGGTGACCAGGTCAAGCGCGCCGTAAACGATGCGGCCGGGGCGCTTGCTCACGTACCGGGAAATGTCGCGTTCGAGGCGGACGCGGGCCGCGGCGGCGGCGCGCGGGTCGGGGAATTTCATGACGCAGCGGGACACCTTGATCGGGGCTTTCACCGCCACGGGCGCAACCGGTCCCCGCGCGCTCCCGCACCCCACCGCCAGCACCGGCACCAGTATCGACCAGGCCGCCATCCACTTCGCACGCACGCGCCACCCCCGGTGATCTCATCGGGGGTCACCAGGAGCATGCTCCGCGAGGCGGCGCGGCCCGCCATGACACGCGCTTTCCTGGTCAGGCTTTCAGCGCGACCTTGCGGAGCCGCTACCACATGGACGTCAGAGGTGCTCGGCGAGGAAGTCGGCCGTCGCGTCCACGGCCTGGGTGACGTACGGCTCGCGGTCGTAGAGGTCGATGTGCTGCTTGGCGTCCACCCAGACGAGCTTCTTCGGCTGGTCGAGCCGCCGGTATGCCTCCTCGGCCCCCTCGGGCGGGCAGAACCGGTCGATGACGCCGTGCACGATCAGCGCCGGCTTCGGTGACAGGAAGTCCGCTCCCATCATGTTGTCCATCGTGACCAGCTCCCGCACGCTGGCCCTGGTCACCGAATTGGACCAATGGGGCGAGGCGCCCCGCGAGGTGCCGTAGTACGCGTACGGCTCGTCGCCCGGCATGGCGGCCTCGCCCTCCTCCGCGACCGCGGGCATGTACTCGACGGCGCCGCCCAGATCCTGCCGCTCCAGGACATCCGTGAGCCCCGCCAGCACCGACTGGTAGTCCATCCCGGCCCGCATGGAGTAGGGGTTGTTGTACGCGCCCGCAATACCGACAAATGTCCGGACACGAGGATCAAAAGCAGCAAATTTCAGGGCATATCCGCCGCCCAGGCACACCCCCACCACCCCGATCCGGTCCCGGTCCACCTCGTCCCGCGACCGCAGGAACGACACGGCGGCCCGCAGGTCGCGCAGCTTGCCCTGGGGGTCCTCCTCCCGGCGTGGAAGCCCCTCGGACTCGCCCCAGTTCCGATGGTCGAAGGCCAGCGTCACGTACCCCCGCTCGGCCAGCCGCTCCGCGTACCGCCCGGTGACCTGGGCGCGCACCCCGGTGAGCGGCCCCGTGAACACCAGCGCGGGGCGCGGCCCCACGCCGCCGGGCACCCGCAGGTCCCCGACGAGTGTGAGGCCGTCCACCATGAATTCCACCCGGATCACGAGTCGAACCCCAGTCCCATCCGGTCGAGCGTGCGCAGCCACAGGTTGCGCTTGCCCTGGTGCTGATCGGCCTGCGCGATCGACCACCGGGTGACCTGGATGACCCCGGACCGGACCGGCTCGGGCGGGAACGGGATCGGCTTCTCCTTGACCATCCGCAGCTCGGTCCGCTCGGTGGCCTCGCCCGACAGCAGGTCCAGCATGACGTTGGCGCCGAACCGGGTGGCTCCCACGCCCATCCCGGTGTAGCCGGTCGCGTAGACCAGCCGCCCGCCGTGCGCCTGCCCGTAGAAGGCACTGAACCGGCTGCAGGTGTCGATCACTCCGCCCCACCTGTGCGTGAACCGCACGTCGCCGAGCTGCGGAAACGTGTCGTAGAAGTGTTCGGCGAGCTTGACGAACGTCTCGTCGCGCTGCTCGTACTCGGGCTTGACCAGGCCCCCGTTGTAGTAGACGGCGTCGTAGCCGCCCCACAGGATCCGGTTGTCGTCGGTCAGCCGGTAGTAGTGGAACTGGTTCCCGGAGTCGCCGACGCCCTGGCGGTTGCGCCAGCCCACCTCGGCGAGCTGGGCGCCGCTCAGCGGCTCGGTCATCAGCGCGTAGTCGTACACGGGGACCACGAAGTGCTTGAGCCGGCGCAGCAGCGGCGGGAACACCCCGGTGCCCAGCGCCACCCGGCGCGCGCCGACCGCGCCGTACGGCGTGCGCAGCGTGATGGTCGTGCCGTCGTCCCCCAGCGAGCGAACGGGGCTGCGCTCGTAGACCCGCACCCCGAGGCTGAGGCACGCGTCCCGCAGCCCCCACGCCAGCCGCGCCGGGTCGAGCATGGCGCACCCGCTGCGGTCCCAGAGCCCGCCCAGGTAGGTGGGCGAGTTCACCTCGGCCCGAACCTGCTCCTGGTCGAGCGGCAGGTAGTCGAGCCCGTGCGCCGAGATCAGCTCCAGGTGCTCGTGGAGGTCGTCGAGCTGCCACGGCTCGGTGGCCACGTGCAGCTCCCCGGTGCGCTCGAACGAGCAGTCGACGCCGTAGCGCTCCAGTGTGCGCTCGATCTCGTCGAGGTTGGCCACCCCCATGCGCTCGAGGCGGTCGATCTCGTCCGGCCACCGCTCCAGGCCGTTGGGCAGGCCGTGGGTGAGGGTCGCCAGGCAGAACCCGCCGTTGCGGCCGGTGGCCGCCCAGCCGATCCTGCGCCCTTCGAGCAGGACGACGTCCAGCGAGGGGTCTCGTTCCTTGGCCATCAGGGCCGTCCACAGCCCCGAGAAGCCTCCGCCGACGACGACCAGGTCGGCACTCGTGTTCTCCTCAAGCCGCGGTCGCGGCTCGGGTCTGGCCGGGCTGTCCAGCCAGTACGGCTTGCGCTCCGCATCAGCAAGCGCCTTCAGCGGATCCACAAATCCCACTTCCCTACGAAGTTCGTGGAGGTCTATTTAGGTACGGCGCCGCGCCGCCACCGCGTTTCCGATCGCGATCAGCACCCCGATGCCGAAGATCAGCGTACCCATGACGTTGACCTGCGGTGGGATACCCGTCTTCACCGCGCCCACGATCCACAGGGGGAAGGTGACGGTCGAGCCGTTGACGAAGCTGGTGACCACGTAGTCGTCGATGGACAGCGCGAACGACAACATCGCGCCGGCCATCACGCCCGGCATGATCGACGGCAGCGTGACCTGCCTGAACGTCCCCCACGCCGTCGCCCCCAGGTCCCTGGCCGCCTCCTCCAGCGACGGGTCGAGCGTGACGATCCGCGCCCGTACCGTCACCACCACGAAGGACACCGAGAACAGCACGTGGGCGATGATGATCGTGTTCGCGTCGCGCGGCACGTTCCCCGAGACGAACAACGACAGCAGCGACGCGCCCATGACCAGCTCGGGCGTGGAGATGGCGGCGAAGACCAGGAAGTTCGTGAACCCCTTGCCCCGGAAGCGGTGCCGCCCGAGCGCCAGCCCCAGCATGGTGCCGATCACGACCGTGATGACGGTGCTGACCGCGGCGATCACCAGCGAGTTGCGCAGCGCCACGGTCAGGTCGGAGATGTCGAACAGCTCGGCGTACCAGCGGAGCGTGAAGCCCTGCCAGGAGGTGTTCGACTTGCTCTTCTTGTCGTTGAAGCCGAAGAGGATCATCACGGCGATCGGCGACGACAGCCAGACGATGATGATCCAGGTGTAGATGTGCAGCAGCCGGTCGCCGAGCCTGATCCCCCTCATCGGGCCGCCGCCTCGAGCACGTTCTCCGTCCCGAGCGCCCTGGCGTAGACGAAGATCCCCACCAGCAGCACCGCCATCAGCGTGAACGACAGCGCCGAGGCGGTCGGGTAGTTGAGGTTCGTCAGGTACTCGGTCTGGATGATGTTGCCGATCATCGTGTTGGCCGTGCCGCCGAGGATCTGCGCGTTGATCGGGTCGGCCGTGGCGGGCACGAACGTCATCAGCACCCCGGCGAACACCCCCGGCAGCGACAGCGGCAGCACCACCCGCCGGAAGGCCGCCGCCCGGGTCGCGTACAGGTCCTGGGCCGCCTCGATCACCCGCGGATCCACCCGCTCAAGCGACACGTAGATCGGCAGGATCATGAACGGCAGGAAGTTGTACGTCAGCCCGCCCACCACGGCGACCGTCGTGGCCAGCACGTGGAAGTCCGCGGGCAGCAACCCCCAGCCCTTCAGCGTGCCGAACAGGATGCCGTTGTCCGACAGCAGGAAGTTCCACGAGATCGTCCGCAGCACGAACGACACGAAGAACGGCAGCAGCAGCAGGAACAGGTACACGGACTTGCGCGTGCCGCCCTTGAACGCGATCCAGTACGCCACCGGATAGCCGATCACCAGCATGGCCACCGTGGCGAGCCCGCCGTAGACCAGCGAGCGCGCCAGCTGGGTGCCGTACCTGCCGAGCGCGTCGCTGTAGTTGGAGAAGCTGAACGTCATCGCGAAGCCGTCGATGGCGTTGCCGGTCTGCAGGGAGACCGACGCCATCGCGGCCATGGGCACGACCAGGAAGATCGCCAGCCACAGCCAGCTCGGCAGCGCCAGGAGGTAGGGGGTGAGCCGCCTCATGTGTCACGCCTGGGTGACGGACTGGAAGATCGGGTTGAAGACCTGCTCCTGCTTGGTGGTCAGCGGGGTGTAGTTGCGCAGCTTGGCGTAGTCGGCCTCGGTGGGGAACATGAGCGGGCTGTCCACCATGTCCTCAAGGGCCTTCTTGTCCTTGCCCTCGGCCGTCCTGGCCTTCTCCCTCAGCAGGTCCTGCACGGCGGGGACCGGCGTGACGTACTGGATGAACTCGTCCAGCTCGGTGGCCACGGCCGGCTGGTAGAGGTAGTCCATGAGCATGAGCGCGTCCACCGGGTTGGCCGCGCCCTTGGGGATGAGCATGTTGTCGGTCCAGATCGTGCCGCCCTCCTCGGGCACCACGAACTTGACGGGCTCGCCGGCGAGCTGGCGCTGGAAGACGTCGCCCGACCAGGCCATGGTCAGCCAGACGTCGCCCTTGGCCACGGCGTCAATATAGCTCTGGTCGTAATATTTCCGGACAATTCCGGCGTCGCGCTGTGCCTTGAGCTTCTCCCCGGCCTTCTTCCAGTCGGCCTCGGTCGACTTCTCGGGATCGATCCCGAGCACGAACATGGCGAAGTTGCCGATCTCCTGGGCGTCGGACATCATGCCGACCCGGCCCTTGTACTTGGGATCGAAGAGCGACTCGATGCTCGTGATGTCCTCGTCGACGTACTTGGTGTTGTACGCGATCCCGGTCACGCCCGACGTGTACGGCACCGTGTACTTGTTGCCCGGGTCGTAGGCCCGCTCCTTGTACTTCTGACCGGCGTTGGCCGCGAAGTTCGGCAGCTGGGAGTGGTCGAGCGGGGTCGCGTAGCCCAGGTCGATCATGTGCTGGAGCTGCACGCCGTTGGTCATGACGACGATGTCGTAGCCCAGGGACTGCCCGGCGCGCAGCACGGGGTCGGCCTTGCCGAAGAACTCGGCGTTCTCCTGGATGACCTCTTTGTACTCGTACGAGATGCCGGTGGCCTGCTGGAACTTCTTCAGCGGCGCCTGGTCCTCCGGCATGTACTCGGGCCAGTTGGCGAAGACGACCTTGCCGTGCTTGGTCTGCTTCGCCCAGTAGTCCTTGACCGCGTCGGCCTTCGGCGGCGCGGCTTTCTGTCCTTGAACACCGCAGGCGGCCAGAGCCAGCCCTGCGGCGGAGAACCCGGCGATCCGGAAAACGTCACGACGGGAGCGGGGCATGGGGTGGTTCATGGGGTGCTATCAACTTCCTATCACGTACGAGTGCCGCGCCTGCCACGACAGCCACACGGAGTCGCCCCGCTCCGCGGTGGCCGTGGCGTCAAGCGCGTTCTGCTGAAACACGGTGACCTCGGCCCCGTCAGCGAGGCTCACCGCGTAGCTGTTGTAGGTGCCCAGGTAGACCACCTCGGCCACGGTCCCGCGAACGGCGCTCAGCCCCTCGGCGGGCTCCTCCGTGTCGATGATGATCTTCTCGGGCCGCACGGTCACCGTCACGTCGCCGTCGTGCCCCGGCACCAGCACCCGACCGCCGCCGATCTTCAGCACGCCGCTGTTCGCGGTGCCCGCGAGCAGGTTGGAGGTGCCGATGAAGCCGGCCACGAACGCGGTCGCGGGCCGCTCGTAGATCTCACGCGGCCCGGCCAGCTGCTCGACCAGGCTGTCGTTCATGACCGCGATCCGGTCACTCATGGTCAGCGCCTCGTTCTGGTCGTGTGTCACGTACACGAACGTGATGCCGACCTCGCGCTGGATGCGCTTGAGCTCGATCTGCATGGCCTGGCGGAGCTTGAGGTCGAGCGCGCCGAGCGGCTCGTCGAGCAGGAGCGCCCGCGGCCGGTTGACCAGCGCGCGGGCCAGCGCCACGCGCTGCTGCTGGCCGCCGGACATCTCGCGCGGCCTGCGCTTCTCCCTGCCGGTGAGATCGACGATCTCCAGCATCTCGCCGACCCGCCGCCTGATCTCCTCCTGCGGCGTCTTGCGCTGCTTCAGCCCGAACGCCACGTTGTCCCAGACGCTCATGTGCGGGAAGAGCGCGTAGGACTGGAAGACCATGTTGACGTCGCGCTTGTTGGGCGGGACGTTCGTGACGTCCTTGCCGTGCAGCCTCACCAGGCCCTTCGAAGGCGGCTCGAACCCGGCGATCATTCTCATCGTCGTGGTCTTGCCGCACCCGGACGGGCCGAGGAGGGAGAAGAACTCCCCCTCGGCGATGCCCAGCGTGACGCCCTTTACCGCCTGGACGACCTCGCCATGCGAGAGGTACTCCTTGACGACGTTCTCAAGCTCTATCGCATTCAGCTCAGCCATCCCGGGTACTGTCCTATTCGCCGATGTAGTGCATGACGTGCTTGACGCGGGTGTAGTCGTGCAGGCCGAACACCGACAGGTCCTTGCCGTACCCGGAGTGCTTGAAGCCGCCGTGCGGCATCTCCGAGACGAACGGGATGTGCGTGTTGACCCAGACCACGCCGAAGTCGAGGCGGTTGGACATGCGCATGGCGCGGCCGTGGTCGGAGGTCCAGACCGAGCCGCTCAGGCC
Organism: Nonomuraea sp. B19D2; assembly: GCF_040137845.1. Classification (NCBI taxonomy): domain Bacteria; kingdom Bacillati; phylum Actinomycetota; class Actinomycetes; order Streptosporangiales; family Streptosporangiaceae; genus Nonomuraea; species Nonomuraea sp. B19D2. The sequence continues at coordinate 44,544 of NZ_JBEFAK010000038.1, forward strand.
GTACTTCACGTCGTTGGCCTTGGCCAGCGCGTCGGCCTCGTCGGTGAACGTCTGGACGGTGATCACGGGGCCGAAGACCTCGTTCTGCACCATCTCGTCGTCCTGCTTGAGACCGTCGATGACCGTCGGCGCGAAGAAGTAGCCCTTCTCGCCGACCCGGTGGCCACCGGTGAGGACCTTGGCGTGCGCCGGGGCCCGGTCGACGAAGCCCTGGACCCTGGCGAGCTGGTTCTCGTTGTTGAGCGGCCCGTAGAGCGCGTCCTCGTTGTCCAGGTCGCCGGTCACGGTGCCGGCGGCGGCCTCGGTCAGCGCGGCCACGAACTCGTCGTGCACGCTCTCCTGCACCAGCACCCGGCAGGCGGCGGTGCAGTCCTGGCCGGCGTTGTAGAGGCCGGCGACGGCGATGTCCGCGGCGGCCTTGCGCAGGTCCTTGACGTCCTCGAACACCACGACCGGGGCCTTGCCGCCGAGCTCGAGGTGCACGCGCTTGAGGTCGTCGGCGGCGCTCTTGGCGACCGACATGCCCGCACCGACCGAGCCGGTGATGGCGACCATGGAGGCCGTCGGGTGGCCGACGACGAGCGCGCCGGTCTCGCGGTCGCCGGTGACGACGTTGAAGACGCCGGCGGGCAGCACCTCGCCGAGGATCTCAGCCAGCTTGAGCGTGGCGGCCGGGGTGGTGTCGGACGGCTTGAGCACGACCGTGTTGCCGGCCGCCAGAGCGGGGGCGATCTTCCAGACCGCCATCATCATCGGGTAGTTCCAGGGCGTGACCTGGCCGATCACGCCGATCGGCTCGTGCCTGATGACGCTGGTGTGCTCGGCGAGGAACTCGCCGGCCGTGGGGCCCTCCAGCGTGCGCGCCGCGCCCGCGAAGAACCGGAAGTGGTCGCCGGCGACCGGGGTCTCGTCCTCGGCCATGCGGGCGCGCGGCTTGCCGGTGTTGCGGCACTCGGCCTCGTTGATCTCGTCGGCCCGCGCGTCGATCGCGTCGGCGACCTTGAGCAGCAGGTTGGCCCGCTCACCCGGGGTGGTCCTGCCCCACGACTCGAAGGCGGCAGCCGCGGCGGCGTAGGCGGCGTCGACGTCCTCGGCACCCGAGACGGGGGCCTGCAGATAGGCCTCGCCCGTGCACGGATCGATGACGTCGGAGAATCGGCCGCTCTTCGCGTCCACGAACTCACCGTTGATGAAGTTCTGGAGACGAGTGGTCAAGGTGCCTCCTCGTGGCTGAGATGCCGCGACTCTGACAGAGCGCGCTGCATCTGAACAAGGGATTTCGTGGTGAAGATACCAAATTGCTACGAATTCGCTTGACAGGAAGCCAGGAACTGACAACATGTCGCACCGGGACGGCAACTCAGCGGGAACGTGCCCGTAACGCCGGGCCGCAAGGAGGATTGCAGCCGATGACGACGCCGCCGCGCGTACGCCGCACCAACGCCAATGCCGGGCCGGTGGTGCTCGACGATCTGTCCAAGCAGATCATCGAGCAGCTCCAGCGCGACGGGCGCATGCCGTACGCGGCGATCGGGAAGGCGGTGGGCCTGTCCGAGGCCGCCGTGCGCCAGCGCGTCCAGCGGCTGCAGGACGCCGGCGTGATGCAGATCGTCGCGGTCACCGACCCCCTGACGCTCGGGTTCCCCCGGCAGGCGATGATCGGCATCAACATCGAGGGCGACCTGGAGGCGGTGGCCGACGAGCTGGCGGCCATCGAGGAGATCGACTACGTGGTGCTCACGGCGGGCTCCTTCGACGTGATCGTGGAGGTGGTCTGCGAGGGCGACGGGCACCTGTTGGAAATTCTTAGCAAAATTCGCGCCATCCCCGCCGTACGGGCCACGGAGTCGTTCGTCTACCTGAAGCTGCGCAAGCAGACCTACTCCTGGGGCACCCGCTAGCAAGGCCGGTCACGTGACCGGCTCGGCCGCCGCGTCCACGATGGGCAGCACCGGGGTGTCGGCGGCGCGGGCCAGCCGCGGCCCTTCTGGTCCGTAGACCTCGCGCGGCTCCGGGAAGGCGGCCAGCAGCGCCAGGTAGAGCAGCCCGGCCACGGCCAGCCCGACCGGCAGCGAGATGTCCACGCCGCCGGCGAGGTCTCCGAGCGGCCCGACGAACTGCCCCGGCAGGTTGACGAACATCAGCGCCAGTCCCCCCGACACCAGCCAGGCGCTCACCCCACGCCAGTTCCAGCCGTGCGTGAACCAGTAGCGCCCGCCGCGCTGGCGCCGGTTGAAGACCTGCAGGGCCTCCGGGTCGTACCAGCCGCGCCGGGTCACGTAACCCAGCATCATGATCACCATCCACGGCGCCGTGCACGTGATGATCAGCGTGGCGAACGTGGAGATGCTCTGCGTGAGGTTCGCGGCGAAGCGGCCGATGAAGATGAACACGATCGACAACGTGCCGATGAAGACCGTGGCCTGCACGCGGGAGAAGCGGGTGAACACGCTGGAGAAGTCGAGCCCGGTGCCGTAGAGCGAGGTCGTGCCCGTGGACATCCCGCCGATGAGCGCGATCAGGCAGACGGGCACGAAGTACCAGCCAGGCGAGATCGCCAGCAGCCCGCCGACGTAGTTGGGCGCGGCCGGGTCGACGTATTCGGCGGCCTTGGCCGCGATGATCGACGCGGTGGCCAGGCCGAAGAAGAACGGCAGGATGGTGGCGATCTGCGACAGGAACGCGGCGGCCATCACGCGCGAGCGCGGCGTGCTCGCCGGGATGTAGCGGGACCAGTCCCCGAGGAACGCTCCGAACGACACCGGGTTCGACAACACGATCAGTGCCGCGCCGATGAACGACGGCCAGAACAGCGGGTCACCCGCCGCCAGCGTGCCCGGGTAGGAGGGGTCGAAGTCGCCGGCGAAGGCGAACACCCCCAGCACGAACAGCAGCGACGCCGCCGCCACCGCGATCTTGTTGACGAACAGCATGAACCTGAAGCCGTAGACACACACGACCAGCACGAGCACCGCGAAGATCCCGTACGCGACGCCGTAGGACAGGTCGGTGTCCGGCAGCCCTGCCAACCGGTGCGCGCCGCCGACCAACGCGTCCCCCGACGACCACACCGAGATCGAGAAGAACGCGATCGCGGTGAGCAGTGACAGGAACGACCCCACGATCCGGCCGTGCACGCCCAGGTGGGCCGACGACGAGACGGCGTTGTTGGTGCCGTTGAGCGGCCCGAACAACGACAGCGGCGCCAGGATCAGCGCCCCGACCACCAGCCCGAGCACGGTGGCGGCCAGCCCCTGCCAGAACGACAGGCCGAACAGGATGGGGAAGGCGCCGAGCACGCAGGTGGCGAAGGTGTTCGCGCCTCCGAACGCCACCCTGAACAGGTCGAGCGGGCGCGCGGTGCGGTCCGCGTCGGGGATGCGCTCGACCCCGTACGTCTCGATTTCGGTGATGCCGCTGCTCATGTCTGCTTCTTCTCCTGCATCGCTAGCAAGCTGACGAGGTCGTACGCCACGTGGGAGGCGGCGATCGAGGTGATCTCCGCATGGTCGTAGGCCGGGGCCACCTCGACCACGTCGGCCCCGATCAGGTTGCGGCCGGCCAGGCCGCGCAGGATCTCCAGCAGCTCCCGGCTGGTGAGCCCGCCCGCTTCCGGCGTTCCGGTGCCGGGCGCGTGCGCGGGATCGAGCACGTCGATGTCGACGGACACGTAGAGCGGCCGATCGCCGATGCGCTGCCGCAGCACGTCGATCACTTCGTCGAGGCCGCGCCGCAGGACATCCGCCGCGGTCAGGATGCCGAACCCGAGCCGCCGGTCGTCCTCGAGGTCCTTCTTGCCGTACAGCGGGCCCCGGATCCCGACGTGGCTGAGTGCCTCGGTGTCGAGCAGGCCCTCCTCGACCGCCCGCCGGAACGGGGTGCCGTGCGTGTACTCGGCCCCGAAGTAGGTGTCCCACGTGTCGAGGTGGGCGTCGAAGTGCAGCAGCGCCACGGGACCGTGCTTCCTGGCCACGGACCGCAGCAGCGGCAGCGCGATGGTGTGGTCGCCGCCGATCGCGACGAGCTTGGCGTCGATCGAGTCCGCCGCGCCCTCGATGCTCTCGATGGCCGCGCCGATGTCGAACGGGTTCGCCGCGATGTCACCGGCGTCCACCACCTGCGCCCGCTCGAACGGGGAGACGTCCAGCCCCGGATGGTACGGCCGCAGCAGCCGGGACGCCTCCCTGACCGCGGCCGGGCCGAACCTGGCGCCCGGCCGGTAGGAGACGCCGGTGTCGAACGGCACGCCCACCACGGCGACGTCGGCCCGCTCGACCTGGTCAAGGCGGGGCAGGCGGGCGAAGGTGGCGAGCCCGGCGAAGCGCGGGACCCGGCTGGAGTCGACTGGGCCTAGATTCATGCGGCCCAGTGTTCGTCATGCGTCTGACCTGCGACAATTGTAGAACTCACGAAGTATTACGGTGTTTGTTGTGGCTGAACACAAGCTGACCGTCGAGGACCTCCTGCGCTCCCCCGCCCTCCAGCTCCGCCTGCTGGCGGGCGAGGCCGGGCTGTCGCGTTCGGTGTCGTGGGCGCATGTGAGCGAGCTCGACGACCCGACGCCGTGGCTGCTCGGGGCCGAGGTCATCATGACGACCGGCCTCGGCGTCCCCCGTACGGCCGCCCGGCAGCGCGCCTACCTCGAACGCCTGGACGACGCCGGGGTCTCGGCCCTCGCGCTCTCGGCCCAGCTCCACGTGCCGCCGCTGCACCCGGCGTTCTTCGAGGCCGCGGAGTCGCGTGGCATGCCGGTGCTGGAGGTGCCCCTGGCGGTGCCGTTCATCGCGATCGCGCAGGAGGTGGCGGCGGCGCTCCAGGAGGACGCGAGCCACCGCCTCGGCGCCCAGCTCCAGGTGTTCGGCGCGCTGCGCTGGCTCGCCTCGGAGGACCTGGACAACGCGACCTTGTTCAACCGCCTGGAGCGCCTGTCCGGATACGACGTCTACATGTGCACGCCTCAGGGCCGCGCCCTGCTGCCCGGCGTGCCCGTGCCCGCCCTCGACGTCCTGCCCAAGGAGCCCGACGCGCCTCCGACGATCCCCGGCGGCTTCGTCCTGCCGGTGTCCGCGCCCGGCGGCCCCGCGGGCTTCCTGGTCGCCTTCGAGCGCGAGGGCGCCCGCCCGGCGGGCCTGGCGGTGGTCCAGCACATCGCGACGGTGGCCGCGCTCCAGGTGGCGATGGCCAGGCACGAGCACGAGACCCTGCGCAGGGAGGGCGCCGAGACGCTGGCCGAGCTCCTCCAGGACGTGCTCGACCCTCCGGCCGCCCGCCGCCGGCTCGCCAGGCTGGGCCTCCCGCTGGCGGAGGACTCGGTCCTGCTAGTGGTCCGCGGCGCTCCCGACGATGCCCTGCGCCGCGCCCTGGACGACCTCCCCCACCTCATGCTGCGAAGAGGAGACGACCACTACCTCATGGGCCCACCCGAACTCGGCTCCGCCATCGCGGCCCTACCCGGGGTACGGGCGGGCATGAGCCGGCCGTTCCCGCCCGGGGAGTCGATGCGGCTGGTGCAGCGCGAGGCGCTGTGGGCGGTCGCGCACGCGGCGGAGTCGGGCAGGCCGCTGGTGCACTACGGCGACGACACGACGGGCCGCTGGCTGCCCGACGACCCGGCCACGCTGGCGGCCCTGGTGGATCACGTGCTGGGCGAGGTGCTGGCCTACGACAAGGCCCACGACTCGCGCCTGCTGGCGTCCGTACGCGTGTGGATGGAGCGCAACCGCCACACCGACGACGCGGCGGCGGCGCTCCACATCCACCCCAACACCCTGGCCTACCGCTTGCGGCGTTTCGCCGCCCTCACCGGGCGCGACCTGTCATCCAGTGGGGCGTTCGCGGAGGTCTGGCTAGCCATCCGCGCCGCCCGCCAACTCGGGCTCCTGGGCTTCGGACCGTGACGGGCCAGTTGACTTGAACGTCAGACTTGGCCGTGCTCGAAGAGCTCTTCCGCCGACTCGACGTCGAACGCCTGCACGAGCCAGGTGTCCAGGGAGATCGAGTCCCGGCAGCCGAGAATTCGCTCGCGGATCTCGTCGGACATAGGCAACCCTTGATTCTCAAGAGTCTGGAGCACCGAGCTGGCCTTGTCCCGCAGCTTCTGCATGTAGAGGCGCTGGTACTCGTATTTCTCTTGGGCCATGAGGCTCATCCAGTACTCGCGTGGCGAGATCTCCGTAGTCGGCGGCTCAGACAAAGAGTCCGTCCGCAGACTCGACGGTGAACGCCCGCTGGAACCAGGCTTCGAGAGTGGCTGTGTCCTCACAGCCCGCGATCCGCTCACGGACCTCCTCGGACACCGCGATGCCACGCATCTCCAGCAGCTTCAGCAGAAGCTTGGCTTCGCCTTCCGCCTTGCCTTCCGCTCTGCCTTCCGCCCGGCCCTCAGCCAGCAGGCTCTCGGCGTACTCGCCCTGGTAGGGATAGGTCTGCATAGCCATGAGTCTCCCCCATTCTTCCTGTGCCACGCCAGTCAGCGACACGTTTATGTAGTGCCCGTACTGTCCGGCAAGCTTGCGATCGATCCTGCTCAGAGCCTGGTTCAAGGTGCCCAGGATGTCCTTGAACAGCGGGTCGTCGTTCTTCGTGATGGCCGCGACGACGGCCAGCCCGATATTGCCCGCCGCCTCCTCCACATTGGTGATGGCCGGAGTGTTGTCGGGGCCAATGACCAACGGGGTCAGGGTCAACCCAGGATGGCCGGTTTCTATGGGCTTGGCCGCCCAGCGGGCGATCTTTCGATCAGGACAGATGACCACCAGGCAGACCGGACATCTCTCACGGGCCCGGAAGTTGGCGATGTACTCCAGCCACGAATAGAGCTTGTCCTTGTCCTCTCCGCGTTGCGTCTCCGTGAGTTCGATCCATTACTCAGAGTTGACGAATTTGGATGGTCGCGATTTCCCACGGCCCCATGGGCAGCCGCACCTCGCCATCGCTGACCTGCACGGACTCACCGGGACGTCCGCGCAGATCCGCGCGCCGCGCTTGCCCGAAGGCGCCGGAAATGACGGCTTCCGTGGCGTCAGGAGTCAGCGCCACCACCCGCAGTTCCTGCCAGTCGTCGCGCATCCTGAGCGAGGTCATCACCACCCCGTCGCCCGTCACCGACAGCCCGGACGCGGGAGAAGGCAGCGGAAGCGCCCGGTCGCCCTGGCCCGGGACCACGAGGAGGTCGTGGCGGAAGGTCTCCGCCTGGGGCACCACCTCCTGCCAGGACTCCTGGTACGGCATCAGCGCCAGGCTCACCGAGCGCAGCCCGCGCGACTGGGCGGCCGGGGTCGGGAGCTGGGGGCCGGCCGGTTCGGGGCGCAGGGCGTTGCGGTTGCGGGAGAGGTAGCCGACCGAGCGCAGCAGGGTGAGGGCCAGCTCGCCGTTCACCAGCTCGTACTCCGTCACGTGCTCGAGCAGCGCCGCCACGCCCCCGGCCGCCACCCACGACGAGGCGGGGAAGGTGGGCAGCGGGGTCTCGCCGCAGCCGCCCTCTGCGGTCAGCCCGCGGGTGACGACCGCGAACTGGCCCTCGGCGTGCGACTGCGCCGCCGGGGCGGGCAGCGGCACATGCAGGCGCACGCGATGGTCCGCGCACCGGTTGTCGAACTCGATGTGCAGGCGCACATACGGCTCGCCGGCCCGCAGCTCGACGCGGGTGGTGACGACGATCTCCTCGGTCTGGGGGCTCCGCGAGGGGGCGGGGAGCTCGGGAGCGCCGTCCACGCCGTCGCCGGAAGCGGGCCACCGGTACGTGCGCCGCACGTCCACCTGGGCCACCACCGGACCCGAGCAGATCAGCTCCGTCTCCACGGACGACGGCCCCGAGACGATCAGGTCCGTGAGCGGGGGCGCGTGGTTGTAGGTGTCGCCGACGTCGCCGCCGTCCACGATGCGGCCCGCGCCCGTGATCGTGGTGCCGTCCCGGCCCAGCAGCGTCAGGGTGCCGTCGGCGGCGATCGTGACCCGGAGCAGGCCGTTGTCCAGCACCTGCTCGTCCCCGCGCACCGGCAGGGTCGCCGAGTCGGAGCCGAGCCAGCAGGACGGGTCGTGCTCCATGGGCCGCAGGCCGGGTGCGGGCGTTCCGTACACCTGGTCGCGCGGAGCGGGCCGCAGGCTCGTGTGGCCCAGCGGCGGCACCTCGACCAGCGCCGCGACCTTGCGCCGCGGCTCGGCCAGAATGCGGACGCGGCTCACCCCGTCCAGCTCCCCGTGCAGATCGCGCACGTCGAAGGTCAGCGACGTCTCCCGCGCCACCGTGAATGTCAGCGTCCCGCCCTCCACCGACCAGCCCGTGATGTGCTGCCCGTAGAGCTCGGTGCCGTGGACGAAGGTCAGCGCGAGCGCCGGGTCCATCTCCTCGTCGAGCAGCAGCGTCCCGGCGTACTCCAGCGTCTGCGACGGCACCGGCGCGCCGGAGGCGTCCACGAGCGGGTCCGTCCCGGCCAGGTCAACGACGACCACGCCGCTGCGCACCTGAGGCGTCGGGTTGACGACGAGTGCCCCGTCGGAGGGCACCGACTCGGCCAGGCGGGCGGTCACCATGTCGCGTACGGCCTGCCCGAGGTGCTCGGCCTCCGCGATGCGCGCGGCCACCTGCTGGGCGGTGTCGTCCACGCCGCAGCCGGTCACCGAGTCGTGCCCGCTGGCGTCCACCAGCCGCCACCACGCCATGTCGAGGAAGCGGCCGGGCCACTCCCCGCCCCAGAGGGTGGCGAGGGGTTCGGCGTAGCGCTCGACCATGCGCTCGGCGCGGCCCATGGCCTGCTTGACGTGGGCGCGGACGGAGATGACGCCGGGCAGGATGTTGGCGCGCGCGTGTGAGCGCAGCTCGCCGGCCACGCGGGGCAGGCCGTCCACATCGCCGGAATACTCCCCGATATATCCGGACAAGGTGTCCATCCGGGCGCCGATCGTGGCCACCATGTCCGGGAGCCCGCGCACGGGCGCCGAGTGGTCGGTGCCGTACATGGCCAGCAGCGGCCCCTCGGGCCCGTGCCACTCCCGCATGGTCGTCACGAACGAGGCCGCCCGCTCGGCCAGGCCGGACGCGTCCGCGAACAGGTACGCACCGTTGCCGTACCCGCCCGCGGGCAGGTACTGCGTACGCAGCGCCGTCCCGTCGGGCGCGACCCAGGCGAAGGCGTCAGTGGTGACCGAGGACGGCACCCCGCGATAGACGCAGGCATGCAGCAGCCCGGCCTTGCGCAGGATCTGCGGCATCTGCGCTGTGTGCCCGAACATGTCGGGCAGATACCCGACCGGCATCGCCCCGCCGAGCTTGTCCGCCCGGGCCATGCCCAGCTCGAGGTTGCGCACGATGTTCTCGCCCGAGCACAGGAACTCGTCGAGCAGGATCTGCCACGGGCCCACAGCCAGCCGCCCCGACTCGACGAGCGCGGCGATGCGGTCGCGGTTCTCCGGCCGCACCTCCAGGTAGTCGTCCACGCAGGCAAGCTGCCCGTCGAGGGTGAAGTGGTAGGCGGGCTCGCGCTCCATCTGGTCGAGCACCTCGTCGAGCAGCGCCACCAGCCGCAGCCGGAAGCGCTGGAACGGCTCGTACCACTCCCGGTCCCAGTGCGTGTGCGGTACGACGACGATCTCAGCGCTCACGCGGCCTCCCCTCCAATGGGCAGATCATGCTGTACGGCGTAGCGGGCGGCGATCCGCTGGGCCGTCACGATGTCCTCCAGCGCGCCGCTCGCGTCGGTGAGCGGCGGCTTGCCATCGTTCACGAAAGCATGGAAGGCAGCCAGCTGTACTTCGAATGCCTCGGTGACGTCGCGGTACTCCGTACGGCTCTCTGCGCCGGACACCACGGTGAGGGTCGTGGGGGCGTTCATCAGGTAGGGCGAGGGGAACACCAGCTCCAGCGAGCCCTGGTCATGGTGGATGGCCACGGTCTCGCGGTAGGCCGGGTAGTCCTCCAGGTAGTGCCAGCGGATGGAGAACCGGCCCCGGGCCGGCAGGGGACCACTGATCTCGATGGAGCCGGGCGCGGGCCCCCACGTCTCAACGTACGAAATTTCCGCAGGAGAGCCGGTAAAGCGCCTCAAGAGCGACAAATCGTGGCATATCGAGCCGAGCGCCACCCCGTACAGCCCCCTGACCTGCTCCGGCGCCGACTCCCCCAGCGCCCGCGAGACGAGACCGCGCTCGGCGGCACGCAGCGAGTCGAGCAACCCGGGGTCCACGTCCCGCGCCTGCGTCAGGTTGGCGAAGGCCAGCTGCGACTCCCCGCTGGGATGCAGCACGGTCACCTCGACCGACCTGATCACCTCGGGCCCACCGAGCTCGGCCAGCAGCTCCTCGGCCCGGCGCACGGCCGGGTCGTACTGCTTCATGTAGCCCACCATCAGCCGCCCCTCGGGCAGCGCCGCCACCTCGGCCCTGGTCAGCGCGAGCGGCTTCTCGCACAGCACGGCGTACCCGGCGGCCAGCGCCCGGCTCGCCGTCTCCCCGTGCGAGCCGGACGCGAGGACGAGCACGGCGTCGAAGCCTCCGGCGGAGAGCATCTCCTCCACCACGGTGTAGCGACCGGCCGCGCCCAGCCGGTCGCCCACGGCGTCGGCCAGCGTCCGCGACAGGTCGCAGACCGCGGTCACCTCGAACAGGTCGCGCCGCCTCGACAGCAGCGGCACGTACACCGCCTGCGTGACGGCACCGCATCCCACCAGCGCGATTCTCAAATTCCCAAGTCCTTCAGCTTCTGTCGGTTGGCCGCCTGGTCGGCGATGTTCTGGGCGACGGTGCGGCGTCCTGGCAGGGTGTCCTGCTCGATGATGATCCATCCCGCGTAGTCGATCTCGTCGAGGGTGCGCACCACGGCGGGCAGGTCCAGCTCGCCCTCGCCCAGCGGGGCGAACCCGCCGCGCCCCATGAGCTCGCGCAGATCGGCGCCGTCGGCCAGGGCCTGGGCGAGGATCTTCGTGTCGCCGTCCTTGATGTGCACGTGATCGACCCGGCTCGCCCAGTCGCGCAGCGCCGTCACCGGGTCGCCCCCGGCCAGCAGCAGGTGGCCGGTGTCGAGGCAGAGCTGCACGTCGGTCAGCTCCAGCAGCCGCTCCACGTCGCCGGGGGTCTCGACGTAGGTGCCGAGGTGGTGATGGAACGCCGGTTCCAGCCCGCGCTCGCGGCAACGGTCGGTCGCGTCCTGCACGCGGGCGGCGTACCCCGTCCACTCGGACGCGGCCAGCCCTGGAACGCTCCCACCTGGGCGCGCGAACCGCCCCGGGGACCCCGAGCAGGCCAGCGTGGGCCGCGGCCCGAACCCCTCCGGCGCCGGGGGCGCGGCGGCGAACACGTCGAGCGCGGCCTGCAGCACCGGCAGCGCGGCCTCGTACGCCCCCGCGTCGCTGTATGGCAGGTCCACCCAGCCGCCCGTGAGCAGCAGCCCGTTGCCGGCCAGCCGGTCGGCAAGCTCGGATCCGGTGCCCAGGTATCCGATCGGCCCTGAGTCGATGCCCTCGTAACCGGCCTCGGACAGCGCCCCGACCATCTCGTCGGCGCTGAGCGGCGGCGGCTCGGTGGCCAGCTCGAACACACCGAAGCTCACGGGCGCATTGGCCACCTTCACTCGCATAGTGCGATCACCTCGTTCTCGAAAGTTTCCAGGCGGTGTCGTCCGTCAATGGCCCGCAGCAGCACGCGCTCCCCACGTACGACCTGCCGCGTGCCGTCGGGGCGGACCAGCACCAGGCCGTCGGCGTCCAGCGCGAGCAGCTCGTCGCCCATCCTGAGCAGCAGCGGCCCGTCGGGCCCCGTGGAGACGGCGGTGCGCCCGGCGCGCACGCCGTCCAGCACCGTGCTCGTGTCCTCGGCCAGCACCCACGTCGTCGGCGCGCCCGGCAGGCCGTCGGAGCCGTGCCGGTGGAAGTCGCTGCCACCGATCGCGATCACGTCGTCGCGCCAGGCGTCCGCCCAGGCCAGCGGCGCGCCCCAGCGGCGGTCCCACCAGCCGGAGCTCCAGACCTCGGCGATCCGGGGCCGGCGGGTGAGCGGCAGCAACCAGGCGCAGTCCCCGCCGAGCGGGTGGTTGATCGAGATCAGCCCGCCCGCGCGCTCGGCGTGCTCGGCCCAGGAGTCGGCCGGCTGCCTGAAGTCGACCCAGCCGACGTCGCCGAACACGTTCGCGTGGCCCCGGTCGGTGGTGACCTCCTGGCCCGGGATGAGCGTGATGTCGCGGTCGATCTTGGCCAGCCAGGGGTGGTGGCTGACGGTGTTGTGGTCGGTGACGGCCAGGAAGTCGAGCCCGCGACCGTGAGCCAGCTCGGCCAGCTCGGGGATGGTCAGGCTGCCGTCGCTGTGCAGGGTGTGGGCGTGGAAGTCCCCGGCGAACCACCGCAGACCATCGACGGAAGGGATGTCCCGCCGGGGCGGGCGCTGCCCGTGCGGCGGCTCCTCCGCGACCGGCTCGTCGGGGGCGACGGCCGAGGTGGTGATCTCCAGCGCGTAGTCGAGCCCCTGTGGCGGGATCCGGTGCAGCCGCAACCACACGTGCCACGTCCCGGCCTCCGGCTCGCCCGGCAGGTAGCCGGGGGTGGCCCAGTCGCGGGTGATCGTGTACTCGTCACGCGCGCCCCCGGACCAGCCGCGAAAGCCGTCCGGCGCGCCGCATCCGAGGTCGATCACCCCTTGCGACCTGTCGTACGACAGCCGGACGGACACGGCCGCGGTCCCGGCGGGCACCTCGAACGGCACCTCCCGCAGGATCCGCTCCAGCCGGTCGTCCAGGCTCCAGTGGCCTTTCACACCAGCTCTCCGTCCCGGTAGACCAGGGCACGGTCGCGCCGGGGCACCGCGTGGCCGTCGTCGCCGATCGCGGGCTCGCTGCCCTCCGGCACGACGGCCTGCACGGTCACGTCGTTGACGTCGAGCGTCACCAGGTGGGACGCGCCGAGGTTCTCCACGATGGCCACCTTGCCGCCCAGCGCGCCCTCCGCGGGCTCGGGCGAGTAGGCCAGGTATTCGGGCCGCACGCCGTACACGATCTTCTCCCCGTCGGACAGCCGTCCTTCGGCCGAGGCCGGGACCGCCACCTTGCAGCCTGCCACCTCCAGCGTGTCACCTCGTACGGTGCCGTCCAGCAGGTTCATGGGTGTCGAGCCGATGAATCCGGCCACGAACGTGTTGGCAGGCCGCTGGAACACCTCGGCCGGGGTTCCGATCTGCCGGATGTGCCCGCTTTCCATGACGGCCATGCGGTCGGCCATCGCCAGGGCCTCCGCCTGGTCGTGGGTGACGAAGACCGTGGTGACGCCCAGCTCCCGCTGGAGCTTCTTCAGGAACGTACGGGCTTCGAGCCGCAACCGGGCGTCCAGGTTGGACAGCGGCTCGTCGAACAGGAACGCCTGCGCCTGCGTGGCCATCACCCGGGCCAGCGCCACCCGCTGCTGCTGCCCACCGGAGAGCTGCCCTGGCCGGCGGTCCATGAGGTGTTCGAGGCCGAGCCGCGCCCCCACCTCGGCGGCCTTGTCGCGGCGCGTGGACTTGGCGACCTTCTTGATGCGCAGCGGGTAGGCGATGTTGTCCGTGACGTCCATGTGCGGGAAGAGCGCGTAGTCCTGGAAGACCATGGCGACGTCGCGCCCGCCCGGCTGCACGCCGGTCACGTCCCTGTCGCCGATGACGACGGCCCCGCCGGTGGCGGTCTCCAGCCCGGCGATCGTGCGCAGCAGCGTGGTCTTGCCGCAGCCGGAGGGTCCGAGCAGGGCGAAGAACTCGCCGTCGGGGATGGCCAGGTCGAGCGAGTCGAGCGCCTTCACCCCGCCGGGGTAGACCTTGGTCAGCCCGCGTAGTTCGATTCCGGCCATTAACGCTTGATCCCTCCGTGGAAGCGGAAGCCGTACTTCTTGCTGACGAACAGGTACATGAGAACCACGGGAATCGAATAGAGCAGGCCGAACGTGGACAACATGCTCAGATTGGCCTGGCCGCCCTCGGTGTACAGCGTGTACGTGATCACCGCGGCCGGCTGCTTCTCGACGTCGCTCAACAGCAGGTACGGCATCAGGAAATTTCCCCACACGTTGGCCACGGCCCAGACCGCGATCGTCGCCAGCCCCGGGCGTACGAGAGGCACCACCACGTCCCGCACAATCTGCAGCGGCGTGGCCCCGAACACCCGCGCCGACTCCTCATACGACTTAGGCGTCGAGTCCATGAAGTCCTTGAGCATGAAGATCGCCGCCGGCAGCAGCCCGCCGGTCAGGATGAGGATCAGCCCGAGCTGCGAGTCGATGAGGTTCAGCTCCACCGCGAGCTGGAACAGCGGCACCATGGCCGCCGTCCCCGTGATGATCGACGACAGCAGCAGCAACGCGTAGAGCAGCGCGTCCCGGCCGGGCAGCCGCACCCGGCTCAGCGCGTACGCGGCCAGCGCGGCCAGGATCACCACCAGGACGGCCGTGCCGACGGACAGCAGCAGCGAGTTGTAGAGGGACGGCAGCGCGTACGGATGCTCGACGACCGCCTTGAAGTTGTCCCAGGTGAAGTCGGGCACCTGGACCTCGTACGTCGGGTTGGCCGTGAAGGGCGCCGTCACCAGCCACAGCAGCGGGATCGTGAAGAAGGCCAGCAGCACCGCGATCAGCGTGTAGAACCCGATCCGGCCCAGCACGAAACGCGTCATTTCTTGCTCCGGAGCAGCCGCAGGTAGAACACCGCCACGACCAGGTTGATCAGCAGGATGATCGTGGAGACCGCGGCGCCGTGGCCGAGCTCGCCGCTCTGCAGCGCGACCTTGTACACGTGCACGGCCAGTATCTCGGACTTGCCGTCGGGGCCGCCCGCGGTGAGCAGGAAGGGGGTGAAGTCGTTGAACGTCCAGAGGCTGATCAGCAGCAGGTTTGTCAGGATGTGCCCTCTGATGTGCGGGAACACCACGTCCCTGAGCTGCTGCCAGCCGGAGGCCCCGGCCAGGCGGGCGCTCTCCAGGTGCGACGGGGGCACGTTCCCGAGCGCGGCGCCGTACAACATCATCGAGAACGCGGTGCCGCGCCAGATGTTGAACACGATGATCGACAGCATGGGGTGATCGAGCAGCCAGCCGAAGCCCTGGGTGCCGAGCAGCGCGTTGAGCGTGCCGGCGTCGCGGTCGAGCAGCGCCACCCACAGGAACGACACGATCGCGCTGGGCAGGATCCAGGCCAGGATGACCAGGCCCTCGACCGCCCGCTTCAGCGGCCCCCGCCGGTCGCGCAGCAGCCAGGCGATCGTGAAGCCGAGCCCGACCTGCCCGATGACGGCCGAGCCCGCCACGAACTCGACCGTCAGCCAGGTGGAGCTCCAGAACTCCGCGTTGCTCACCGCGTCGATGAGGTTGGCCGGCCCGACGAACTGGGGATCCGCCGCGGCGAGCCCGGTCAGGCGGTAGTTCGTGAGCCCGAGATAGAGCACCCAGAGCGCGGGGAAGACGAGGAAGACCGCGACGAGCAGCAGGGCGGGGGCCACGAAGACCCCTGCCCGCAGCCTGCCCAGGCCCGCCGCGTCCGAGCTGTACCGCTCCGGTCCGGCGGTTTCGGGGACCTCAGGAGGCGATGTTGCCAGCGCCACCGACGATTCCCTCAAGCTTCTTCTGGTAGTCGGCCGCCGCCTGGTCGGGCGCCGTGCCGCCCACCACCGCGGCGGTGGCCTCCTGCAGCGCCACCGACACCTGCGGGTAGACGGCGACCGGCGGCCGATAGGCCGTCAGCGGCATCACCTTCTCCGAGATGTACGCCAGCAGCGGCTCGTTCGCGAGGATCTCCTTGTTGACGTCGGTACGCGGCGTGATGCGTACGTTGCCGTCCTTGGTCTCCTCCTTCAACGCATCCGGCGAGAGCGTGAAGGCCGCCAGCTCGAAGGCCTCCTTCGGGTGCTTGCTGTTGGGGTTGATCGTACGCAGGGCGCCGCCGGACATGCTGACGAAGTCCTGGCCGCGGATGCCCTTGCCGGGCTCCATGGCCGGGATCATGGCGTAGCCGACGACCTGGTCACGGTCGGGCATCTTGGCCACGCCGTCCTTGGGGTTGACGACGCCGCGCCAGAAGTAGTCGCCCTCCATCAGGATGCCGATCTTGCCCTGGGCGAACTGCTGGAACGACTTGTCGCGGCCCTTGGCCTCCTGCTGGAGCTTGGGGTCGCCGAGGCCGCCGCCGTAGATCTTCTGGTAGAAGCCGAGCGCGTCCTTCATCGACTGCGCGGCGCCGGTCCACTTGCCGTCCTTCTGCACCTCGCCGCCCGCGCCCGCGAGCAGCGGCAGCACGCCCTGCATCGAGGTGGCCTCGCCCATCGCCGTGCCGGCGTTGATCTGGATCGGCACGGGCACGCCGGAGGACTTCAGCTTCGTGCCGGCGTCGAGGATCTCCTGCCAGCTCTTCGGCTGCCAGTCAGCCGGTAGCCCGGCCTTCTGGAAGAGGGTCTTGTTGAAGTAGAGCACCCGGCCGTCGGTGCCGACGGGCAGGGCGTACTTCTTGCCGTTGAACGTGGCCGCGCCCTGCACGGCCACGGGGATCTGCGACCAACCGGGCCAGTTCTCGGCGTCGGTGCCGACGAGGTCCGACAGCGGCTTGATGAAGCCGGCCTCGGCGAACTCGCCGGCCCAGATGCCGTCGATGTCCATCACGTCCGCGCCCTTGCCTGACTTGAGGTCCAGGGAGAGCTTGGTCTTGTACTGCTCGTCGTCGACGCCGCTGGGGACGAACTTGACCTTGACGGTCTTGCCCTTCGCCTTCTGGGCCGCCTCGAACTGGGGGATCACCCAGTTGGTGATGAAGTTCGCGCCGGCGGCGTTCTTCCCGCCCGCGATGGCGTTCTGGGTGATGGTTAACTCGATGGCGTCACCACCTCCGCCGGACGATTGGCCGCAGGCGGCCAACCCCAGCCCGGTCGCCGCAAGGACCGCGACCACACCCATCGACCGTTTCCGCACTGCCATGCATACCCTCCGGAATGTCCGTAAAGGAGGTAAAGCCATCGGCCAATATGTCATGACATTCATATGACGTAAAGACCCGGCCATATATCGAGGATGTGCCCGCATGCTGCGTCTTTGCTACGGCAGCCGGGGAGCTCACAGTCCGACACTACGCGATGTGAGGCGCGCGGGTTTTAATCAAGGCACATTAGGTAACATAGCGGACATCCATATGTCATGACAATATGCCATAGTGTCGGCGGTAAGCTCCACCTTGGAGGTGCTTTGTACGACTTGATCACGATCGGCCGCTGCGGCGTCGACGTCTACCCGCTGCAGACCGGCGTCGGCCTGGCCGACGTCGAGACCTTCGGCAAGTTCCTCGGCGGCAGCCCGACCAACGTGGCCGTGGCCGCGGCGCGACACGGGCTGCGCTCCGCCGTGATCACCGGCGTGGGAGCGGACCCGTTCGGAGAGTTCGTACGGCGGGCGATCCGCGGCTTCGGCGTGGACGACGCGTTCGTGAGCACCATCGAGGGCCCGCCGACGCCCGTGACGTTCTGCGAGATCTTCCCTCCCGACCACTTCCCGATCTACTTCTACCGCGGCGAGCACCCGCCTGACCTGCAGATCTCCCCGTCCCACCTGGACCTCGAGGCGATCGCGGGCACGAGCCTGTTCTGGTTCTCACTGACCGGGCTGAGCCAGGAGCCGAGCGCCGCCGCCCACGCCGCCGCCCTGTCGGTGCGCAGTTCGGGCTGGACCGTGTTCGACCTCGACTGGCGGCCGGCGCTGTGGGAGTCGCGGGAGGCTGCCCACGAGGCGGTGCGGCGGACGCTGCCGTACGCGAACGTCGCCGTCGGCAACCTGGACGAGGTGGAGACCGCGGTGGGTGTGCGCGATCCGGAGGCCGCCGCACAGGCGCTCCTGGACGCGGGCGTGAAAGTGGCCGTGGTGAAAATGGGCCCCGAGGGGGTTCTCGCGCGTACCTCTGAGGAAAGTGCCTTGGTGGAGCCGGTGGAGGTGAAGGTGGTCAACGGCATCGGAGCGGGCGACGCGTTCGGCGGCGCGCTCTGCCTAGGGCTGCTGCGCGGCTGGCCGCTGGAGCGCACAGTGAGCTTCGCCAACGCGGCCGGCGCCTTCGTGGCCGCCCGCCTGGCCTGCGCCGACGCGATGCCGTCCACGGCGGAAGTGGAAGACCTGCTGAACGGGGCGGGCTCTTGAGCGACATCACACTGCCCAGGTCCGCCGGCTACGAACGGCTCACCCACATCAGGGCGACCCGTCCTGAGGAGATCGCCGAGGCCGCGGCCCGGCGGCAGCGGCGCGGCCTGCCGGGCGAGGGCGAGCGGCTGCTGATCATCGCCGCCGACCACCCGGCCCGCGGCTCCCTGGCCGTACGGGACCGGCCGCTGGCCATGGCCAGCCGCACGGACCTGCTCGACCGCCTTCAGGTGGCGCTCTCCCGCCCCGGCGTGGACGGCATCCTGGCCTCGCCCGACGTGCTGGAGGACCTGCTCCTGCTGGGCGCGCTGGAGGACAAGCTGGCCTTCGGCTCCATGAACAGGGGCGGCCTGCAGGGCTCGGTCTTCGAGGTGGACGACCGCTTCACCGGCTTCGACGCGGCCTCGATCGACGCGATGCGCCTGGACGGCGGCAAGATGCTCTGCCGCATCGACCCGAACGACCACGCCACCGTGTCCACGCTGGAGTCCTGCGCCCGCGCGGTGACGGACCTGGCCCGCCGCCGCCTGATGGCCATGGTGGAGCCCTTCTGGTCGCTGCGCACGGAGTCGGGGGCGCTGCGCAACGACCTGTCGCCCGAGGCCGTGATCCGGGCGATCAGCGTCGCCCAGGCGCTCGGCGTGACCTCGGCGTACACGTGGCTCAAGATCCCGGCCGTGGCGGAGATGGAGCGCGTGATGGCCGCCACCACGCTGCCCGCCCTGCTGCTCGGCGGCGATCCGCCGGACATCGACGCCGCCTACGCCGACTGGCACCGCGCCCTCGCCCTTCCCGGGGTACGGGGCCTCGTGGTGGGCCGCGCCCTGCTCTATCCGCCGGACGACGACGTGGCCACCGCGGTGGACGGCGCCGCGGCCCTGGTTCGGGAGGCTCGCAAATGACATACATTCCGTACGGCAAGGCCGCCAACGGCCCCTGGTCGGTCGAGATCACCCCGGCTACGGCCGGCTGGACGTACTCGGGGCTGCGCATCCTGGACCTGACGGACGCCCCGGTCTCCTTCGACACGGGCGAGGAGGAAATGCTGGTCCTCCCGCTCTCCGGCTCCTGCACGGTGACGATCCCGGCCGACACGTTCGTGCTGGCGGGCCGGGATTCGGTGTTCGACGGGCCGAGCGACTTCGCCTACGTCCCGATCAACACGCAGGTGACCATTCAGGGCGCCGGCCGGATCGCCCTGCCCTCGGCCCGCGCCACCCGCGCTCTCGAGCCGCGTTACGTGCCCGCCACCGAGGTCTCGGTCGAGATCCGCGGCGCGGGCCAGGCCAGCCGCCAGGTGAACAACTTCGCCGCCCCCGACGCCTTCGACTGCCACAAGCTCATGGCCGTGGAGGTCCTCACCCCGGACGGCAACTGGTCGTCGTACCCGCCGCACAAACACGACACCGACAATCCGGGCGAGGCGGTCCTGGAGGAGATCTACTACTTCGAGGTGCGCGACCAGGGTATCGGCTACCAGCGCGTCTACTCCTCCGAGCGCGGCCACATCGACACCCTGGCCGAGGTCTCCTCCGGCGACGTGGTCCTGGTCCCGTACGGCTACCACGGCCCCGCCATGGCCGCCCCCGGCTACGACCTGTACTACCTGAACGTCCTGGCGGGCCCGGCGGAGCAGCGTTCGATGGCGTTCTGCGATGATCCGCGCCACGCCTGGATCCGCTCCTCCTGGGAAGCTCAGCCCACCGATCCCAGACTGCCGTTCGGGAGGACCTCATGACACAGCTGACGGTCGCGCAGGCGGTCGTACGCTTCCTGGCCCAGCAGTGGAGCGAGCGCGACGGAGTGGAGCGCAGGTTCTTCGGCGGCATCTGCGGCATCTTCGGCCACGGCAACGTCGCCGGGCTCGGCCAGGCGCTGGCCACCTCCACCGAGGACCTGCCCTACCACCTGAGCCGCAACGAGCAGGCCATGGTCCACACGGCCGCCGCCTACGCCCGGGCCTCCAACCGCCTGGCCACCCTGGCCTGCACCACCTCCATCGGCCCCGGCGCGACCAACATGATCACCGGCGCGGCCGGCGCGACGATCAACCGGCTGCCGGTGCTGCTGCTGCCCGGCGACATCTTCTCCACCCGCGTGGCCGGCCCGGTGCTGCAGGAGCTGGAGGATCAGCGCTCGTACGACATCTCCGTCAACGACTGCTTCAAGCCGGTCTCCCGCTACTGGGACCGGATCAACCGCCCCGAGCAGCTCCCGTCCGCGCTGCTGGCCGCCATGCGCGTGCTCACCGACCCGGCCGAGACCGGCGCGGTGACGCTGGCGCTGCCGCAGGACGTGCAGGCGGAGGCGTACGACTGGCCGGAGGAGCTGTTCGCCCGCCGCGTGTGGCACATCCCCAGGCCCAGCCCTGAGCGGGCGGCCGTGTTCAGGGCGGCCCAGCTGGTCAAGTCCGCCTCGCGCCCGCTGATCGTGGCGGGCGGCGGGACGATCTACAGCGAGGCCACGGAGCAGCTGCGGATCTTCGCCGAGACGTACGGCATCCCGGTGGCCGAGACGCAGGCGGGCAAGGGCGCGCTCCCCTACGGGCACCCGCTCGCCATGGGCGCGATCGGCGCCACCGGCACCACGGCGGCCAACGCGCTGGCCCGCGAGGCCGACCTGATCATCGGCGTCGGCACCCGCTACAGCGACTTCACCACGGCCTCCCGGACGATCTTCGCGCCGGATGCCCGGTTCCTGAACCTCAACGTCACCGCCTTCGACGCGGCCAAGCTGTCGGGCATGCAGCTGGTGGCCGACGCCCGCGAGGGGCTGGCGGACCTGGTCGAGGCGTTCGCGGGCTGGAGCGGCCCGCCTGGCGCCTACCGCGAGCAGGCCGCCGAGCTGACCCGTGAGTGGGACGCGGCCGTGGACCACGCGTACGCGCTGGAGGGCACGCCGCTGCCCCAGTCCGCGGTGATCGGCGCGGTCAACGCGGCGGCGGGCGACGACGGCGTGGTGGTGTGCGCGGCCGGTTCGATGCCCGGCGACCTGCACAAGCTCTGGCGGCCGAGCGGCCCGGGCAGCTACCACGTCGAGTACGGCTACTCCTGCATGGGCTACGAGATCGCCGGCGGCCTGGGCGTCAAGATGGCGGCTCCGGAGCGCGAGGTGTTCGTCATGGTGGGCGACGGCTCCTACCTGATGATGGCCCAGGAGCTCGTCACGGCGATCTCCGAGGGGATCAAGCTGGTCGTCGTCCTGGTGGACAACTCCGGCTTCGCCTCCATCGGCCGGCTGTCGGAGAGCGTCGGCGGGGAGCGGCTCGGCACCTCGTACCACGACCGCGACGGCGGCCCGCTGCCGGTCGACCTCGCC
This sequence comes from Nonomuraea sp. B19D2, assembly GCF_040137845.1. Taxonomy (NCBI): domain Bacteria; kingdom Bacillati; phylum Actinomycetota; class Actinomycetes; order Streptosporangiales; family Streptosporangiaceae; genus Nonomuraea; species Nonomuraea sp. B19D2. The sequence continues at coordinate 65,968 of NZ_JBEFAK010000038.1, forward strand.
GCCAACGCGGCCAGCCTCGGCGCGTCGGTGCTGCGCCCCGAGTCGGTCGTCGACCTGCGCAAGGCCCTCGACGCGGCCCGTTCGGCGACCGAGACCACGGTGATCTACGTCCGCACCGACCCGATGGCGGACGACGTGCCGTCCTCCGAGGCGTGGTGGGACGTGCCCGTGGCGGCGGTCGGCACGACGGACGCGACCCGGGCGGCGCGGGAGACGTACGAGGTGAACAAGCTCTCCCAGCGTCCCCACCTCACTCCGCCCGGCTGACCAGGGTTGCCGCCGATCCCGCTGGGGAAGGCCTCTGACCAGGCAGAACAGGGGGCAGGGGATGAGGCCGTGGCGGCTGCTCGGTTGGCTCGTGGTGATCGCGGTGGCCGGTTTCTGCCTCTATCACGTGCGCACGGTGGCCGTCTCGATCGTCATCGGCGTGTTCATCACGGCGCTGCTCCTGCCCGCCGCCCGCTGGCTCAGGTCACGCGGGCTGAACCGCGCACTGTCCACCACGATCGTCTTCGCAGGCGGCCTCGTGCTGGCGGCGGGCCTGTTCGCCCTGGTGGTGCCGCCCACCATTGACAGCGTGTCCCAGCTGCGGACCAGCGTCGGGAAGGTGCTCGACGACCTGTATCAACTGACCGCCAGGTTCGGGCTCGCCCCCCGGCGGCTGGCCGAGCAGGCCAAGGACTACCTGGCCGGCCAGGGCCGCCAGATCACCACCGGCGCGCTGGCCGGGCTCAGGACGGTGGGCGAGATCGTCATCGGGGCGGTGCTGGCGATCATCCTGTCGGTGTACTTCGTGCACGGCGGCGACCGGCTCTTCCGCTGGCTCGTGGACCTCGCGCCCGCCTCGGCCAGGACCCGTCTCACCGAGGCCGGTCACCTGGTCATCACCGTGGTCGGCCGCTACATCCGCGGGATCGCGCTGGTGGGCGCGGTGGACGCGCTCTTCATCGGATCGGCCCTGTGGATCATGGGAGTGCCGATCGCGTTGCCGCTGGCGGTGCTGACGTTCGTGGGGGCGTACCTGCCGGTGGTGGGCGCGTTCGTCGCGGGGCTGCTCGCCGCGGTGGTGGCGCTCGTGGCCAAGGGCTGGCTGGTGGCGCTCATCGTGGTCGGGGTGACCGTGGCGGTGCAGCAGATCGAGGGGCACGTGCTGGCGCCGCAGATCTACGGCAGGGCCCTGGACCTGCCCGGAGCGGTCATCCTGGTCGCCATCGCGGTGGGCAGCCTGGTCGCGGGCATCATCGGCGCGTTCCTGGCCGCGCCGGTGACGGGGGTGATCGTGGCCCTGCTGCGGAGCTCGAGAGGTCCGGCCGGTCACGCGGAGGTCAAGACGCCTCCCACCCGCCCGCAGCCCCCTCCAACGACGCCTGCGACCAGGTGAGCCGCCCGGCCCGCAGGTCCTCGATGACGGCGCGGAGCCACCGGCTCTCCGCGGCCGTCATCTCCCGCAGGTATTCCACCTCCAGCATGGTGACGCGCGGCAGGCCGGCCTCGGCGGTCAGGGTCGCGTCCAGCCCGGCCAGCGTCTGGGCGACCGCCTGCTCGCGCCGCTCGAACACCTCGGCCAGCTCTTCTGGAGTGAGCAGGAGAGCGTTCGTCAGTGCCGCGGGGAACTGCGGGAACTCCTGCTTGGGCGTGCTGAGCATCTCGTCCAGCCACTTGCGCAGCGCCGCCTCGCCCTCGTCGGTGAGCTCGTAGACCGTGCGCTCGGGGTACTGCTGGTCGCGCCCCGTCTCGCGGACCCTGATCAGGCCGCCCTCCAGCAGCCGGTCGATGGTCCGGTAGAGGCCGGCCCGCTGGCCGACGTTGACCACCAGGTCCTTGCCCCACTGCTTGAGCAGGCGCTGGATGCCGTACGGATGCAGCGGCCGGTAGCGCAGGAGGGCCAGCACGGTCAGGGCGAGCGGCGAACCGCGATCGAGAGCCATGCACCAATACTAGCCCCAAAGTTACTAGTTGACGAAGGACTAGTTTCAATGCAACTATCGAGCCATGAGCGATGTTGAGCGAATCCACTCCGACCACGCAGTCACCCGACGTCTGGGCAACTGGACCACCGCGAGCCGCTTCGAGGTCCGCACCCGTTACGGACAGAGCACCATCGACCTGCGCTCCCCCGACCTCCCCGACGACCTGGAGCTCCGGCTCGACCTCGACCATGGCGTGGTCAAGCTGCTGGTTTCCGACGACGCCACCGTCGACCACTGGGACCTGCACTGGACCGGCAGGGGCAAGGTCAAGGACTACGAGGCGCCCAAGGAGAGCACCGGGCGGCGCATCCGCCTGATCGGCACGGCGGTCACGAGCGAGGTCCGTGTTGCGCGCCGCGGTGTCGCGATCATCACCGCGATGATGTCCCGCGAGTACTTCCGCGACGTCCGCCAGGCCCAGAAGAACGGCACCCACCCCACGGTCGACGACCCCGCGCGCAAGCTGGAGACGGCGGGCTGGAAGACCTCCCGGTCCTGATCACCGGCTCCGCGGGCCTCGCCTCAGCGCTCTTCCTCCCCCATCAGGGCGTGCCCTGCCCGCCGGTCGGCCGCTGTGTCGACTGTGGGCAGGGCCAGGGGATCAACCCGCGCACCCTCGAGATCCACCTCTGGCCGGCTGGGGCTTTTCCAGCGTGGAGTCAGAGGGGAAGCTCCAGTTCCAGCTCGTGCCGGATCGGGATGCCGTCGGACTCGGCGGGGATGCCCGGTTTGAGCTGGCGCGCCCGGTCCACGCCGTGCCGGTGCAGGGCGACCAGGTCGAAGCCGTAGCGCTGGTAGAAGCGCAGCGCGTGCGTGTTGTCGTTGGTGGTGACCAGCCAGAGCCGGGCCGCCGCACGCTCGGTGGCCGCGGCGCGTACCGCGTCGAGCAACGCCGCGCCGACCCCCTTGCCGGGGATCACGGCGTCGATCGTGATGATCTCCACGGAGTCGCCGCGCTGCGCGTAGGTGATGATCCCGGCCAGCTCGCCGTCGATCTCGGCGATGAAACCGGGCTGGGCGGCGGCGTCGATCAGCTCACCGCGGCCCAGCGCGACCACGGTGACGCCGCCCCAGCTCGCGGTCAACACCCGGGTCACGTTCGCCAGATCTTGTGGCTCGATCGCCCGCACGGATATCGCCATGTGCACCATTATGAGATCTATGCGATGGGCAACGTTCGACTGTTTCGGGACACTTGTCGACTGGCGGCACGGCATCCGCACCAGCGCCGACCTGATCGCGCCCGGTCAGGGGGCGCGGCTACTGGAGGCGTACAACCGGCATGAGCACGCCGTGCAGGCCGAGTCTCCGGCGCTCCGCTACCGCCACGTGCTGGCCGAGACGCTACGCAGGGCCTGCGCCGAGGAGAAGGTGGAGCTGACCGAGGACGACGCCTCGGTGCTGGCCGCGACGATCCCGTACTGGCCGGTCTTCCCCGAGGTCGGCGCCGAACTGGCGGCGCTGCGCACGGCGGGCTGGCACCTGGCCCTGCTCACCAACTGCGACCGCGACCTCATCGCCGAGACGCGGCGGCGGCTGCCCGTGCCGTTCGACGCGGTGGTGACCTCGGAGGACGTGGGCGCCTACAAGCCGTCCGACGCCCACTTCGAGGCCTTCAGGCGCTCGTACGAGCCGACGACATGGGTGCATGTGGCGCAGAGCTACTTCCACGACATGGTCCCCGCGCACCGGCTGGACATCCCACGGGTGTGGATCAACCGCCAGGGTCAACGGCCCGAGGACGAGAAGATCATCCAGCAGTTCCTGCCCGACCTCGGCGGGCTGCTCGCAGCGGTCGAGAACGCCTAGCTGCTCGAGCGGGCGAGAACGCTTAGCCGCGCTGCTCGAGCGGGCGAGAACGCTCAGCCGCGCTGCTCCAGCACGTCCGCGATGCCCGAGAGGAAGGCGTCCACGTCGGAGATCAGGTAACCGGACCTGAACAGCACGGTCGAGAACCTCGCCTCCCGGACCTCCTTCGCCGTCACGGGGAACTCGGTCGTCCCGCGCAGGGTGGCCACGATGCGGTCAAGGAAGGCGTCGATCTCGTCCTCGTTGTAGCCGGTGCCCATGCGGCCCGGGCGGAAGGCCACCCGTTCGACGCGGGCCGCCTGGGTCTCGAACCACTCCTCGCGCAGCATCTCACCGGTGGGCTCGGCCATGGCCAGCCGTACCGGACGTTTGGCCTGGGTCTCCAGCGCCACCACGAACGCCTCCAGGGCGAAGTCGACCGCGGTCTCGTGATAGCCGCCGCGCTTGGCGCGGAACGTGGCCCGGCGCACGTCGTCGGCCGTGACGGGCTCCATGGCGTGCGGGCCCCGGCCGAGCGTCGACTCGATCCGCCCGATCAGGGCGTCGACCTCGGCGGGGTCATAGCCTGAACGCATACCCATGACGCGCGGAAAGCGATTCAAGCCCACTCCTCTTGAGAACGTGCTGGGGGTGCCTCCATTGTGGGGCTCTTTATCACGATGATGCGACCCGACATATAGCTTTGCAGGATCATGCAGCTGTCCAAGGTCTCTTTTCGCTACCGAAGACGCGGTCCGTCAGTCATCCAGGACGCCGACGCGCAGCTCGCCCCCGGCGACGTGATCGAGCTGGCCGGCGTGAACGGGGCAGGCAAGTCGACCCTGCTCCGGCTCCTGGCGGGCCTCGCCCGGCCGACGACCGGCACGATCGCCGGCCGCCCCGAAATCGTCGGCTTCGCCCCCGACCGGTTCCCCACCGCCCAGCCGTTCACGGTGACCGCCTACCTGCGCCACATGGCCCGGGTACGGGGCGGCGCCCGCTGGGAGCCGTGGGCCGAGCGCCTCAACATGGACCACCTCCTCAACGTCCCCCTCGGTGAGCTGTCGAAGGGCAGCGCGCACAAGGTCGGCCTGGTCCAGGCGCTGATGGCCGAGCCGGGGCTGCTGATTCTGGACGAGCCGTTCGCCGGGCTCGACGCCGGCACGCGCGAGGCGCTGCCCGCGATCGCCGCCGAGGTGGCGGCCCGCGGCGGCATCGTCATCGCCAGCGACCACCAGGGCGGCCTGCGCGCCCTTCCCGTCGTCCGGCACTGGTCGCTGGTGGACGGCCACCTCAAGGAGGGCACGGCGGCGCCTCCTCAGGAGAGCGAGGACCGGGAGGCAGTAGTGGCCGTCACCGTGCCCGCGGCCGAGCTCCACCACTTCCTCACCAGGATGCGCGCCGAGGGCTACCAGGCCCGCGAGATCGAGGAGACCGGATGATCGCCCTGGCCGCGTTCCGCCTTGCCGCCTACGTCCGCTCGCACCGCGTGTACCAGGCACTCCTCCTGGCCCTGGCCATGCTGGCGATCGTCTACGGCAGCCGGGCGCCGCGGGGCGCGGAGGCGGCCGTGCTCACGGACGGCGGCGTACTGATCATTCCGATCCTGGCCTGGGCCGCCAGGAGCCTGCTCGACACCGAGCCCGACCGGCAACGCGAGCTGTCCGCGGTCCAGGCGGGCGGCTGGGGCAGGGAGGTGGCGGCGGGACTGGCGGCGGCGTTCGCGGCGTGCACGGCGCTCGCGGCGCTCAGCCTGGGCTGGGCGCTCCTGCTCGGCGTCAGCCAGGCCCCGGCGGGCCCCGTGCTGGCCGCCATCCTCGTCCTGCACGTTCTGGCCACGCTCACCGGAACCGCGCTGGGCGCGCTCACCAGCCGCGCGGTCGTCCGCTCTCCTGCCGTCTCGATCATGGCGTTGCTGCTCGGGTTCATGGCGATGCTGCTGCTCAGCGCCTCGTCCCTGCATTGGCTGACCGTGCCGCTCATCGCGTGGATGAAGGCGGCGAACGCAGGTCACCTCCTCGACCAGCTTCCCGAGCTCGCGGCCGTCTCCCTGTTCTGGTGCCTGATCGGCCTCGGGGCGTACGTATGGCACCGGCGTAGGGTAGGTTAGTGAGCACTCACCCACCCTGATCGGAGGAGGCAACGGTGAAGGTGATCTGCATGGGTGACAGCATCACCCGCGCACAGGTGAGCGCAGACTACGTGGCCATGCTCCGCGCGCGGCTGCCCGAGGCGACCGTGATCAATGCCGGGGTCAACTACGAGCCGTCCTCGGAAACGGTGAAGCGGCTGGACGACGTCGTCGGCCAGGACCCCGACGTGGTGACCGTGCTGATCGGCACCAACGACGCGAACTCCACACTCAGCCGGAAGCTCGCCAGGACACTGCGCAAGCGCTGGCGGCTCTCCGCGGACCCCACCCCGGAGGGCTACGCCGCCAACCTCACCAGCATCGCCAGGAGGCTTCAGGACCAGACGATGGCCCGGGTGGCACTGCTCTCCCTGCCGGTCATCGGCGAGGACCTCGGCTCGGTCCCGGTGCGGCGGGCCGCCGAATACAGCGAGATCGTCCGGCGGGTCGCGGCGGACGAAGGTGTCACGTACCTGCCGCTCAATGAGCGGATGACCGCGTACCTGGAGGAGCAGGGCCGCACGCCCGGCACCCACTACCGCGCGGAGGGCCGGCTGGCGCAGACCGCCGCGATACAGCACTTCCTGCTCGGCCGCAGCCTGGACGCCATCTCCAGGAGCCGCGGCCTCCAGCTCACCACCGACACCGTCCACCTGAACGGCCAGGGCGCCCGCTTGATCGCCGACCTCATCGAGGGCTTCGTCGCCCGCTCGATAGCCCACCACTGACCGCCTGCGTCACCGGCCTGCCGGCCGCTGAACACCGCCTCGCGCGGCGTCGGCGTCGGATGTGAAGAGGCCGGACGCCCGCGCCGGAGCTCGGCGCCCCGTCGTGCGGGAGCGCGGCGCCCTGTCCCTCGCGAGCGCGGCGCCCCGTCGCTCGGAAGCGCGGCATCCGTCTCACGTGGGTTCCCACTCCGCCGCCTTCCGCCGGCACGCCCGTGCTCCCCGCGCCGAAGGGCCTGTGAGGCGTGCACGGCCGTCCTGCGCGGTGGCCGGCTGGCCGCCCCCTCCGGAGCCCTCAAGGAGCTGTGAGGCGCGACCGTAGCAGCGCGGCGTGTTCGGGGTGGGAGCGGGCTACTCGGCGGCGGCGAGCTGGCCGCAGGCGCCGTCGATCTCGCGCCCGCGCGTGTCGCGCACCGTCACCGGCACGCCGTGGAACTCCAGCCGCCGCACAAACGCCCGCTCGTCCTCAGGCCGGGAAGCCGTCCACTTGGACCCGGGCGTCGGGTTGAGCGGGATCAGGTTGACGTGCACGAGCTTGCCCTTGACCAGCTTGCCCAGCAGGTCGGCCCGCCACTCCTGGTCGTTGATGTCCTTGATCAGTGCGTACTCGATCGAGATCCGCCGCTTGGTCTTCGCCGCGTACGCCCAGGCGGCGTCGAGGACCTCGGCCACCTTCCACCGCGTGTTGATCGGCACCAGCGTGTCACGCAGCTCGTCGTCGGGCGCGTGCAGCGACAGCGCCAGCGTGACGGGCAGCCCCTCGTCGGCCAGCTTGCCGATGGCGGGCACCAGCCCGACCGTGGAGACGGTGACGCCGCGGGCCGAGATGCCGAGCCCGTGCGGCGCGGGCTCCACCAGCCGGCGGACCGCCCCGATCACCGCCTTGTAGTTGGCCAGCGGCTCCCCCATGCCCATGAACACGACGTTGCTCACCCGCCCCGGCCCGCCGGGCACCTCGCCGGCCGCCAGCGCCCTGGCCCCGGCGACGACCTGCTCGACGATCTCGGCGGTGGACATGTTGCGGGTCAGGCCCGCCTGGCCGGTGGCGCAGAACGGGCAGTTCATGCCGCAGCCGGCCTGCGACGACACGCACATCGTGACCCGGTCGGGATAGCGCATGAGCACCGACTCGACCAGCGCCCCGTCGAACAGCCGCCACAGCGTCTTACGCGTCGTGCCCCTGTCGGTGCTCAGCTCCCTGACCGAGGTGAGCAGGTCGGGCAGGAGCGCGGCGAGCTTCTCGCGGGAGGCCGCGGGCAGGTCGGTCATCGCCCCGACGTCGGCGGTGAGGCGCTCGAAGTAGTGGCGGGAGAGCTGGTCGGCGCGGAACGCCTTCTCGCCCAGCTCCGTGACCGCGGCCCGCCGGTCGGCCATCGACAGGTCGGCCAGGTGCCGTGCGGGCTTGGCTCGCCGGGGCGCGACGAAGGTGAGCTGGCCTGGTGGCTGGGACACGTTCCTGCCTTCGCTTGAGGGGCTGTCAATCAGGGTAATGAACGTTCGGATCGGAGGTGACATTCCTGCTCGCGTCATGGTCGCCGCCCGATCTACAGTCATCTCGTATGGCGATTTTCCGGTCGGCATCTGGCGAGGGTGGCGCCGAGGTCGTACTCGCTGTCGGCAACCCGTACGGTAGCCGGACGCTCGTGGTCGAGCGGGACGAGGACTCCTCGGTAGCTTACCTGTGCTCGCCCGACGGCACGGTGCACGGCGCCGTCTGGCTGGCCAACCACCGTCCCGCCCCCACCGTGGTGGATCTGGCCAGGATCAACGCCGGCCTGCCGCCGCTGATGCCCAGGGCCAACACCGCCCATCCGGCCGGCCGCAGGCCGCTCGGGCAGCTCGCCGCGCTGTGGTTCGAGGAGGGGGACGGGGTCGCCCTGTACGAGGACGACGACCTGCTGGCGGTCATCCCCGGCTGGGCCGACATGAGCAGGGGCATGCCCGGTTACGCCCGTGACGCGGTGGGCGAGTCACCGTTCGCCTGGGCGCTCTCGGAGGCGCTCGAAGGGTTGCGGCCCCGCATCTCCAACGCCAGGTCCTACTGGCGCTGGCGGCACAACGAGGGGTCGTGGCCGTCGTTCCAGCAGTTCGTGATGGGGCATCTGGACCGGGTGCTCGGCCCCGCGGGGCGCTACTGGGACGCCAGCGGCGAACGGCTGCCGACCGTCGGGATCACCGAGCGTCCGCCGCACCAGGGCCGCGACTTCACCGTGCTGTCCACGGTCGGGATGAGCTGCCAGCGCATGCCCACCGTCGAGCAGTGGATCAACAAGCCGGGCGCGTACGCCCGGATCGAGCTGGCCGTGGCCACCCGCGAGGACCCGCGGGACGCGGCGCTGCTGCTGGTGTGGCTGTCGCAGTATCCGTGGCACTCCGTCACGTGGCTGGGCCACGGGCACACGGCGAAGTGGTATCACGAGCGCTCGACGTTCCCGCTGGGGCCGCGGTATTCGGGTGTCCTGATGCTGGCCAACGCACCCCACATGCCCGACATGTCGGGATTCGCGTTCGGCGGGGAGGCCGTACGGTGGCTCTGGCTCTCGCCCATCACCATCGAGGCCCTGGAGGCCCAGAACCGCTGACTAGAAGAACAGGGTCATCAGCAGCCAGACCGGCACCAGCGTCGTCACCAGCGAGTCGAGCCGGTCCATCAGGCCGCCGTGGCCGGGCAGGATGGTGCCCAGGTCCTTGATCCCGAGGTCCCGCTTGATCATCGACTCGATCAGGTCGCCCACGGTCGCCAGCAGCGCCGCGAGCCCGCCGATCAGCGCACCCTGCCAGATCTCGCCGTGCATCAGCCAGGTCACCAGCCAGGCCCCGACCGCCGTGCACGCGACCACCGATCCGGCGAACCCCTCCCAGGTCTTCTTCGGGCTGATCACCGTCATCTTGTGCCGGCCGAACAGCACACCGGCGACGTAGCCGCCGATGTCGCTGGCCACGGTCACCGCGATGAAGATCAGCACCCGGTGATCGCCGTCCTCGGGACGCAGCAGCAGGGCCACGAACGCCGCCAGCATGGCCGGATAGAACAGCGTGAACACCGAGGCCGACGCGTCCCGCACGTAGCCCTCAGTCCCTTCGCTGAACATGCGCCAGATCAGCAGCACGAACGCGAACACCGCGAACGTGGCCAGCAGCCACACCGGCCCGCCCCAGTACGCCGCCGCCTGCATCGCCGCCATGCCCGCGAGCACCGGCACGGCGGGCACCTTGATCTCGCGGGTCGCGAACGCCTTGGACAGCTCCAGCACGCCGACGCCCACAGCCCCCACGACCACCAGGAGGAACAGTTCCTTGATCGTGTAGAGGGAGCCCACGACAAGCGCGCCCAGCACCACACCGACCGCGATCGCGGCGGGCAGGTTCCTTCCGGTACGGCTGCCGCCGCTCGAGCTGGTGCCAGCCGTACGGTTATTCACAGAGTTCTCCAAAAGCCACGGCCCCCGCCCCGGGGCGAGGGCCGTAGATGCAAGAGCCGCCACCCACGACGGCCCACCGCAGGTGCAAGGGCCGCCACCCACGACGGCCCGCCGCAGGTACAAGGGCCACCACCCACGACGACCCACCGCAGGTGCAAGCCCGCTACCTGCAGCGGCCCGCCGTCGGTGCAAAAAGACCGCCACCTGCGACGCCCCGCTGAACGCGGCCCGCCCTGCGGTGTGCCGCTCAGACTTCGAGCAGCTCGGCTTCCTTGTGCTTGAGCAGCTCATCGATCTTCGCGACGTGCTTCTGGGTGAGGTCGTCGAGCTCCTTCTCCGCCCGCCTGACCTCGTCCTCGCCCGCCTCGCCATCCTTGATCATCTTGTCGAGGATCTCCTTGGCGGAGCGGCGGATGTTGCGTACCGACACCTTGGCGTGCTCGCCCTTGTTCCTGGCGACCTTGATGTACTCCTTGCGCCGCTCCTCGGACAGCTCCGGGAACGTCACGCGGATCACCTGACCGTCGTCGGTGGGATTGACGCCGAGGTCGGAGTCGCGGATGGCCTTCTCAATGGCGCTCATCGAGCTCTTGTCATAAGGCTGGATCAGAACCATGCGCGCCTCCGGCACATGGAACGACGCCAGTTGCTGGATGGGCGTCGGCGTGCCGTAGTACTCAGCGTTGATCTTGTTGAACATCGAGGGGGTGACGCGGCCCGTACGGATGGTCGCGAAGTCCTCCTTCGCGACCGAGACGGCCTTGTCCATTTTTTCCTCGGCTTCGAGGAGGGTTTCGTCGATCACAGCGGCTCCCTGTCTACTAGCTGGCGGTGTCGGGCTCGCTCCCTCATTTGCCTGTGGGACTCACCAGCGTGCCGATTTTCTCACCGCGTACCGCTCGCAGGATGTTGCCCTCGCCCATGAGGTCGAAGACCACGATCGGCAGGTCGTTGTCCTTGCACAGGCTGATCGCGGTGGCGTCCATGACCGCGAGGTCGCGGAGCAGCACCTCGCCGTAGTCAAGATGGTCGAACCTGACCGCATCCGGATTTTTCCGTGGATCGGAGTCGTAGATCCCGTCCACCTGCGTCCCCTTGAGCAGCGCCTCGGCGCCGATCTCCAGGGCTCGCTGGGACGCCGCGGTGTCGGTGGAGAAGTACGGCGAGCCGAGCCCGGCGCCGAAGATGACCACGCGGCCCTTCTCGAGGTGCCTGATCGCGCGGCGCGGCAGGAACGGCTCGGCTACTTGCTGCATGGTGATGGCGGTCTGCACGCGTGTCTCGACGCCCCGCCGTTCGAGGAAGTCCTGGAGGGCGAGGCAGTTGATGACCGTGCCGAGCATGCCCATGTAGTCGGCCCTGGCCCGGTCGATGCCTCCCTGCGACAGAGTGGCGCCGCGGAACATGTTGCCGCCGCCGACCACTACCGCGACCTGCACGCCCTCCTTGACCGCCTCGGTGATCGAATCAGCCAGGTGATCGACGACCACCGGATCGATGCCCAGCGGCTCGCTCCCGGCGAACGCCTCTCCTGACAGCTTCAGCATCACCCGCTTCCACCTCAGTGGACTTTGCGGGTTTTGAGATGAGGAAGCCGCCGTCCGTGTGGATTCGTGGGCTGGCTCCCGGTGGTCCTGCACGGCGGCGGCCTCCTTCGTTCGGTGGGGCGGTGGGGCTTGTGGCTCTGTCTCTTGCCTCAGCTGCTGGGCCTGTGCCTAGCTGGTGGGCTTGACTAAGCCTAAGCCTGACCGACCTTGAAGCGGACAAAGGCCTGGACCTCGACGCCGTTCTCCTCGGCGTACTTGCCCACGCTCTTCTTGTTGTCCTTGACAAAGGCCTGCTGGAGGAGCGTGAAGTCCTTGTACCAGCCGTTCACGCGGCCCTCGACGATCTTGCCGATGGCGGCCTCGGGCTTGCCCTCCTCGCGGGTCATCTCCTCGAAGAGCTTGCGCTCCTTCTCGACGACCTCGGCGGGAACGGCGGCAGACTTGAGGTACTGCGGGGCCATCGCGGCGGCGTGCTGCGCGATGTCCTTGGCGACCTCGGCGTTCGGCTTGTCGAGCTGGACCAGCACGCCGACCGTCGGGGGCAGCGCCGGGTCGGTCTTGTGCATGTAGGAGCCGATGTAGCCGCCCTCGAGCACCGCGAACCGGCGGATCTCGATCTTCTCGCCGAGCGCGGCGTTGGCGGTGTCGAGGTGCTCCTTGACGCTCTTGCCGTCGAAGGACGACTCGAGCAGCGTCGCCACGTCGGCGGGCTTGGTCTCGAGGATGTGCGCGACGACCTGGCCGGCAAGCTCCTGGAAGCGCTCGCCCTTGGCCACGAAGTCGGTCTCGCAGTTGAGCTCGAGCAGCGCGGCGGCGGAGTCACCGTCCTGCTTGAGCGCGACGAGGCCGTTGGAGGCGGTACGGGCCTCGCGCTTGCCCACGTCCTTGGCGCCCTTGAGGCGCAGCAGCTCGATCGCGCGGTCGAAGTCGCCCTCAGACTCTTCAAGCGCCTTCTTGCAGTCCATCATGCCGGCAGCGGTGATCTCGCGAAGCCGCTTGACATCGGCCATGTTCACGGAAGCCATTGCTTTTCCTTGTGGGATTTCGTCGTCGTCGTGGATCGGGTGGGCGCCGATGTCCCGTCGCCCACCCTGGTTCTGGTACGGCAGGCGCTTGCCGTACGGAAGCCTTTGTCTTGCGTCAGCCTTTGTCTTGCTTCTGGGCCCCGGCTCGCCTGGCATACTGCCCAGCCTCGCCCTGGCATACCATCCCGGACCGATAGCGCCTAGCACCGACGCCACCCGCCCGGCCCGCTACACCCGGCCCAACCCAGCAGCCCAACCCCGGACCACCGCGCCCAACCCGAGCCCAGTCGCCCGACCCGGCTGCGCGGCCCGGCTCGCGTCTGTCTTGAACCTGGCCCGACTCGTGGTGCCAGCCTGACCCAGCCTGGCTCACCGACCTGGCACGGCTCGCGGCCCCAGCCTAACCCGGCGCCCAGGGTGGCTCGACGCCCCTGGCCCAGCTCGAACTCCAAGCCGAGTCCAGCGACACCGGTCCGGCTCGGCACTCCGGCCCGACCGTTCGTCGATCTTGCCGTGCCGTGCCGGGGAGGGAGGCCCGCGCCCTACCTGGTGAAGTACTCACTCACCTGGCCGGCACGGGCCCGTACCTGCATGCCTGGGACCGAAGCCCTCGGCGTCAGGCCTGCTGCTCGGCGTCGCCCTCGGCAGTGGCGGCCTCAGGAGCAGCGGCGGCCTCAGGAGCAGCCTCAGCCGGGGCCTCAGCCGCGGGAGCGGGCGCTTCCGCCTCGGCGGCGGCCTGGGCCTCGCCGGTGCCCTGCTCGATCAGCTCGCGCTCCCACTCGGCCAGCGGCTCGGCGGCGGCCGGCTTCTCGTCACCGCGGGCGGCACCGGAGCGGGCCATCAGACCGGCCGCGACACCGTCGGCGACGACCCTGGTCAGCAGGCCGACGGCGCGGATGGCGTCGTCGTTGCCCGGAATCGGGTAGTCGACCTCGTCGGGGTCGCAGTTGGTGTCGAGGATCGCGACGACAGGGATGCCAAGCTTCTTGGCCTCGCTGATCGCGATGTGCTCCTTCTTGGTGTCGACGACCCACACCGCGCTGGGCACGCGGCCCATGTCACGGATGCCGCCCAGCGTGCGCTCGAGCTTGTCCTTCTCGCGGCGGCGCATGAGGAGCTCCTTCTTGGTGAGCCCCGAGCCCGCGACGTTGTCGAAGTCGAGCTCCTCGAGCTCCTTCAGCCGCTGGAGCCTCTTGTGCACGGTGGAGAAGTTGGTGAGCATGCCGCCCAGCCAGCGCTGGTTGACGTACGGCATGCCGACCCGGGCGGCCTGCTCGGAGATGGCCTCCTGAGCCTGCTTCTTGGTGCCGATGAACAGAATGGTGCCGCCGTGGGCGACCGTCTCCTTGACGAAGTCGTAGGCGCGGTCGATGTACGAGAGCGACTTCTGCAGGTCGATGATGTAGATGCCGTTGCGCTCGGTGAAGATGAACCGCTTCATCTTCGGGTTCCAGCGCCGGGTCTGGTGACCGAAGTGAACGCCGCTCTCGAGCAGCTGTCGCATGGTGACGACGGGGGCCATGTGCTGGTCCTCCAGGTCTTGGCGCCCTGCGGATGGGCGCGGTTCTCGGTTGTGCCGCGACAGCGCGTAGTCTGCCGCCCTGATGCCCCGAAACCTCGCCAGCCGGGCCTTAGCCCGGACCGATGGCGCGGTCCGCAATGAGGCATGCGAAGTCGGCCTGTGGTCATAGGCCACCGAAAAGTCTACCTCCCACGCCAGCCCAGCCTGACCGTCAGCCGTCAAACAGACATCTCTCACCGTTCCTGAGGGCTGAGCATGAGTTGCGCATGCTCGGCCGAACGCTCCGAACGGTGTTGAGCGTTCTGGTCGCCCGCGTTCGTGTCGCGTCCGGTGCCGGCAGATCGTGTCCGTGGTCCGGGGATGCGGGGGCGGGGTCCCGCACACCCGCGGGTTTCCGCTGCGGCCTGGACGGTCCGATGCCTCTGCTCATCGCTCTGGCGGGCAGGGGGCGGTGCCGTTCGACGCCGCGCTCTGGCCCCGGGCGAACACCTCGCCTCCGCCACAGCACCACCCCTCACCACACCGAGTCGGCGAACCACTCAGGATCCCAATCCGACGCCCTTCCCCGCCTACCGACCACGCCGCCTCCCGGCCCGGCATCAGACCGCGCGTACAGCGACAGCCGCGTACCACGGAAGGATCCGGACCAGCAGCCTGGGACGCGTACCCCTCGAACCTTCACGCCGGCAGCAGACGCCGCAGTCCATCCACTTCCGCTCAGCGTGCCGCGTCGTGATCCTCGGTAGGCAACCCCTGCGCCGGCCTCTTCGCCACTGGGAAGAGGTTGACCTGCACTTCGGCGACCCTGGCCCCGCTCGGCGCCGCCTTCTCGTCACGCTTGGCGGCGATGTACGGCTCGATCAGCTTCTCGATCGACTCGTTGAGCCGGGCCAGCTCTTCCGCGTCGGCCCTGATCCGCATACGGCTGAACCGGGTGACATCCCGCCACTCAGCCGACTCCCTTTCGACCTCGGCCAGCGCACGATCCGCCGCTTCGTTGGCCTCCCGGCGGAACGCCAGCATCAACGACACCTTGGCATCCCGCACATCCGGCTGATCGCCGGGCAGGACTCCGATGGTGATCGGCGCGTCCACGGTCTTCCACAGCCGCTCCCTGCCGTCGCCCCGCGGCGGCGCGTCCTCAACGAACCCGTACTTGGCAAGCATGCGCAGGTGGTAGCTGGCGGCACTGGGCGTGATCCCCGCGATCTCCGCCACTTCGGTGGCGGTGGCGCTCCCCTCGACCCCCAGCCGGCTGAGGATCATCAAGCGCGCCGGATGGGCCAGCGCCCGCATTGCCTTGGGATCACTGAGCCCCTCACTCATGCGGCCAAGGGTACCCCGACCGAAGTCCTGAAGCATTGCTTTCATAACTATGAAGGGATATCTTCACAGTTATGAAGCGTTCCCTTCACATCTCTCGTGACCATGGCCCCGTCCGCAACCTCACCGCGCCCCGCAACGCCCCAGAACACGACCTTGAGACGCAGCACCGCCAGCCGAACCACGACATCGAGACACGGCACCACGAACGGAACCACGACATCGAGACACGGGACCATGAACCGAGCCACGCTTCCGAGACACATCGCCGCGACCAGCACGACGATCCCACCACCGACCACAATTGCCCCGAGCGGAACCCGACTGTCCAAGACCACAGGCCCAACCATCACAACCCCGACGTCCACCGCCCCACCACGGACATAGCGGATATAAGCGACACAGGCGCGGCCGAACCACCCCCGCTCAGAAAGCAGCGCGACTACCGGCTCCTCTGGACGACCCGCACCATCTCGGTCACCGGCTCAGAGGTGTCCAAGCTGGCCATCCCCCTGACCGCGGTCACCCTGCTGACCGCCTCCCCCTCCCAGATGGGACTGCTGACGGCCACCGCGTCGGTGCCCGCCCTGCTGTTCGGTCTCCAGTCAGGCGCCATCGCGGACAGGCTCACCCGGCACCGCCCCGTGATGATCGCCTGCGAGCTCGTATCGGGCGCAGCCGCCGTCACAGTCCCCGTAGCCTGGCTCCTCGACCTCCTCAACGTTGCCTGGTTGATCGCCGTAGCCCTGGTGATCGGCTCGGCCGGAGTGCTCTTCAAAGCAGCGAACTTCCCTTATGTCGCAGCAGTCGTCGCGCCTTCCCAGCGAACTGAGGCGATGGCCGGCTTCCATGCCTCCTACTCGGTGGCCTCGGTCAGCGGCCCCAGTCTGGCGGGGCTCTTGGTGCAGTTCCTCGCCGCCCCGCTGGCCGTGCTCGCTGAGGCGCTGTCCTTCCTGACCTCGGCCCTCTTACTCCGCGCCATCCGGACCCCGGAGCAGAATCAGCCGGCAACCTCCCGAGGCATGTGGCGCGACGTCATAGAAGGCCTGCGAACCAGCGTCACCCACCCCGTGCTCCGTGCCCTCCTGGGAGCGGGCGTCACGATCAACTTCTTCGCGATGGCGTACACAGCTGTCTACATGCTCTACATGGTCAACACGCTGAACATCCCCAAGGCCCTGATAGGCGTCCTCATCGCCTTGAGCGGCATCGGCGGCCTGCTGGGCGCCTGGGCAACGGCCCGCCTGTCCAAGCGTTACGGCGAGAACCGCATCCTGCTCGTCTCGGTGCTCTTCTTCCCCATCGAAATCCTCGCGGTAGGCCTGCTGACCGGCCCTCTGTGGTGGAAACTCGCGCTACTCGCACTGACCGGAACGGTCATAGGCGCCATCGTCGTCGCCTTCGCCACCTGTATGGGCGCCATCACCCTCCGCGAAACCTCCCCAGAGCTCCGTGGCCGAGTGAACGCCACCATGACCTTCGCCGTGCAGGGCGTTCTGGCCCTCGGCGGCATAGCCGGAGGCGTTCTCGCCGAGTTCCTGGGCCTACGCCCGGTGATCCTCATCTGCGCGGCAGGCATAGCACTGAGCACGATCTGGATCTGGACGTCTCCCCTACGCCCGCGCCGTCCACGATCCGCGCCCACCGCCACGCCAGGCACCAACCCGACCTTGTCTCAAGAAATAGACTTCTGGATCACTTCCAGGCGCCGTTCCATCCCCTGACCGCATCAGCCGCCAACCTCAGCCGCTTGCGCACCCGGCCAAGGTCACTCTCACAGCCGCCACCGACCCGTACGACACCGCCTCCGGCAGCCCCGTCATCGCAGCTCTCCGCCAGGCCCAAGCCATCATCCAGCCACTTTATCCACAGGCGATCAGCCACGCCTCACTCCATCCACAGAAGAACATAGGTCGCCTGTGGACTCTCGAAAGAGGTCGTTGCGGCCCTGGTCAGGGGGTTGACGACCGTCTGACCTGCGAAAACACGGGAGAGGTGGAATCTGGATGTCCCGCAGAGTCTCACTGAGTCTCAGCGTCGCTGACCGTTCGCGGGCCATACACGGGCCAGGTCACTCGGGGGCGTACGCAGGGATTTTCCCGGCGACAAAGGTCCGCCTTCTAGTCTTCCCGTCTGTCGTCGCCCACCGTTAGGAAGCATGTCATGGGCGACGGCAGGCGGGAAGGCGATCCCGCAGCACCTCCGCCCACTCCGCGCTGATGATCATCGCCATCCCGGAGTCTGAACCCCCGCCGGAGGCGGGTCCTTCTATGTGGAGCTACGGCGAGCCTGGCGGGCCTTCGGCACGCGTAGCGGCGGCCAACCCGAGGGGTTTCCCAAAAAGCTTTTGAGGGGCTTTGGGGGAACTCATCACGCGGCCGGATGCAGGGCGACCGTA
Source organism: Nonomuraea sp. B19D2 (assembly GCF_040137845.1). Lineage (NCBI taxonomy): Bacteria > Bacillati > Actinomycetota > Actinomycetes > Streptosporangiales > Streptosporangiaceae > Nonomuraea > Nonomuraea sp. B19D2. Next base: position 83,819 of record NZ_JBEFAK010000038.1, read on the forward strand.
GGTGCTGGAGATCATGACGCCCGAGCTAAGTGGTGCTGGCTGGAAGTTCTTCGGGGGTTGACTTCTGGCTGGTGGGATGCGGTTGGTGATCAGAGGTCAGCGTTGGCGATGTGCAAGTCACCGGCGAGGTCGAAAACGTCCTCGACCTCGCCGGTGAACCAGATCGGGTCCTCGTCCGTCCCGTTGCTGGCGACGTAGATCGCCGAGCCCCACCTATGAGCCGATCCGCCGTAGCACAGGCGGAGCAAGGGCAGCCGCTCACCGTCGCCCAGTTCGCCGTCGACGTAGGCGAACTGGCCACGGAAGCGGACATTCGCCCCCGGTCAGTTGTGGCCAGCTCTGCTCGGCATGAGTTACCGGTGGCCAGGCTCATCCGTGAGGCGGGTATCCGCGGGCGGAACGCCGCACCTGCCCGCACGCGGGCCGCACGCGGGCCGCGGGTGCCGGCCGCGCCCATTGCACGGCTCCTGCTGCGCGCCGCCACCGAGATTGTGCGGCTGCGCCGGACCGGAATAAACTCGCCATCGGCGAAAGTGATTATCGATTTCAGGAGTCGGCCAGTGGGCGGTGGAGGCAACGTCAGGGTCGAGGCGTGGCCGAATGAGGCGAGCACGCTGGAGGGCATCGCCAGGCAGATGTACGGCGACACCGCGCAGTGGACGCGGATCTACGAGGCCAACCGGGACGCGATCCACCATCCGGATCGGCTCCGGACCGGGCAGGTGCTCCGCGTCCCGGCGTATTTGCCACCGGGCGACCGGCGCGCGAGCGCGGTCACGCTCGACCCACCCGGTAAAGACGAGTGGAAGCATTGGAGCGCTGAACCGCGCCTGCCCAGGGAGTGGCCCGGCCTGGATGAGGACCGAGCGGACGGCTTTGAGGTACGGCACGCCGACCTGCGCGCCGCCGGGCGGCGGCTTGCCTCTATCGGCAAGCAGATCTCAGAGGTAGAGTTCCCCACGCTCGGCGAGGCCCCCCTCGGGTGGAACGAGGTGGCGTCGTTCATGACGCGGGTGAGCGAACTGCGGTCAGCGGTGCGGACGTTCCTGAGCGACACGCGTGCGGAGATCATGGTGGCCGCGGCCCTGATAGGCGCGGCCGAGAACCGGTACGCCGGCCTCGAACCTGACGAAAGGGTGCCGAACCTCAAGGTGAGTAGCGTCTACCCGCGGGGGTCGAGAGAGCCCGGCCCGCCGCGCCCCCCAACGTACGTCGATGCCATGGAGAGCAACGAGATCGGCGAAATGATGATGCGTGCGGCGCCGGAAGCGCTGAACCTTCCCGATGTCGTCGCCGCCGCGAACCGGTCCGCCGACGATCTGGCCGCACTGACCTACGCCCTGTTCCACCAGGCCAGGGAGATTCGCGAAGCCTGGCGAGGCCCCGCCGCGACGGCAGCGCTGCACGCGCTTCGGCGGATCTACGCCACCCTGCGAGGCCTCGCCCATGTGGACGGCAGCGTGGCCACGGTCACAGCGGAGTTCTCCGGCGTGCTGTCCTACGCCCGGACCCACGCCCTCGACCTGGTCCTCCAGGGCGGCGGCAACCTTCGTCTCCATCCGCACCTGCGCACCGTGAACGAGCGGATCGACACCTTGTATCGCGGCCTTCCCACCAGGGTTCACCTTGCTCTCCCCGGTCTGATCAGCGCAGGGGGCAGTTGAATCACCACCAAGATCGTCACCTGGATCATCGGTAGCGCACTGATCCTCGGGATCGCGCTGACCTGGACGGAGGTGGATCCGGCGCTGCCGCGCAGCGGAGCGGCGCGGGTGGGCGTGGCTGGGGCAGGCGGTGATACCTTGATCAGCTGACTCGGAAGGTACACCCTTCCCGTCAGATCCACAGGTTTCGATCATTGCTCGCGCTAACAGCGGCTCGGCTCACTACTGGGGACTGGCGATCCATGCCCCCAGCAACGGCACGTACCAACCCACCCCCTGGTTCACCGGCACCCCGAAGGAAGCCCTCGATCTGGTCTGCGACCTCCACGTGACCCCTCACGGACTGACCACCTCAGATCCGAAAGTCCACCCCCGAGAAACTTCCAGGCAAGGCCGCTAAGGCACCAAGCTGCGGATGGCGCGGGCAAGTAAGCCTCATGGGTTGGTGAGTCGTTGGTGGTCGCGGTGCTCTGTGACTGCTTCGGTGTAGTCCATGGTCGATAGATCGTCTTCGGTGATCCCGAGGTCGTACATCTGCAATCTCACCGCTTCAAGCGCGGCCGGAAGCTGATCGAGGCTATCAACGATCGTCTCGATCTCCAGGAAAGTACCGTCCAGTTCGGGGACAGTAACCATGGTTGCCAGCATGGCGCGTCCCCTCGCTTGAAACTGCCAATTGATGCAGTGCTTCTCGAATGAGATGTACGGGTTGTAACCAAGACTCCTCAGGATGGTGTCGATCGCCTCCGCGTCGGCGACTTCCGTCTCGTCCTCGGGTTTGGAATGGCTGGCCTCGTCCACCATGGGTGACTTATGGGTCAGCAGAACGTGACGTCCCTCGTTGCTGGTCACCGTGCGGACGCGCAACTCACGGCCGATGGCAGTGAGGGAGCGGTCCGAGCTGTCGTAGTAGGTGTCGCGGTAGATGCTGGTTGCGCTCGTGGCCTGATGATCCAGTGTCTCGCGAACCAGGTCAGGATCGCGGAGTCGGGCCTTCAACTCGGCTTCGATGCGCACAGATGTCCTCACTTTCAGATGATGCGTTGAGCGGTGCGACGAGTTTGCTCGAACAGACGACGAAACCCTCGGTGGAAAGCCCCTTGGGGAGTAGGTGCGATCTTGTAAACGGCGGATTCGTGCCCCTCCCACTTCTGGCCGAATGCTGACACGTACTGGATCTCATCCAAGATGATCAGCCGCCAGACGGGGAAGATGTTGTACCTGTAAACCTCAACGGTGAGCGATGGCGCGATGGTGCCTAGCTCTCTCAAGCGAGCCTCAGCTCCTGCGCCTTCACCTGTTGACCTTCCCTCCAGCCTCCGACGGGCGGCTGTTCTACGACGGCCCCGGCTAGGGCAAGGTTCCCGGTCCGGTGTATCAGTCGGCCTGGCGACGTGCCCACAAAGCCGCGCTGAGCCCCGCTGAGCACGCCTCCGCCGTGGCCAGACGGCCCTATGACCTGCGGCATGCCAACGCCAGCATGTTGATAGCGGCGGGCGTGGACCCTGCCGGGATCGCGCGGCGGCTGGGACACTCCATCCGAACCCTGCTGAGCACCTACGCCCATTGGATCAAGGGTGGCGAAGAGGCGGCGAACGCGAAGATCGAGGCGGCCCTGTCCGGCGAAACGATCAACGGTAGTGGCCTGACCTGCGAAGACGAAAATGACGGGCCACTCACGGGCCAACCGGGTCAACACGGGGCAGCGTAGCCCTAAAACCCCAGGTCAACCCCCTGATTGTGGAAAACGCAACGTCCTCCACAGAATCCCGTTCGCTTCCCCGCCACCCCGGCGCGATCAACCACACTCGCGCCATGAACTCCGTCCGCAAAGCGAGACCGGAAGCCCCGCCCGTCCGCCGTCTCCTCAAGCCGACCAGAAGAGCCCTGAGGGCACTCGCGCTGCTCTTCACCGCCGCGATGATCTTGCTTCCGGCTACCCCGGCAAGGGCCTCTCCGCCCACCTGGCGCTGGCCGTTGGACGGACATCCCCGCATCCTGCGCCGCTTCGCCCCACCGCCGGAGCCATGGCTCGCCGGACACCGCGGCGTCGACCTGGCCGCTCCCACCGCCACCCCGGTCCTGGCGGCGGGCCCGGGCACGGTCCGCTTCGCCGGCCCCGTAGCAGGAAAGGGCGTGGTCACCGTCGAGCACGAGGGCGGCCTGCGCACGACGTACCTCCCTGTCGAAGCGTCGGTACGCCGAGGCCAACCCGTCACCTCAGGGGCCAGACTTGGCGTCATTGAAGCCTCGACTGGCCACTGCCAGGAGTCCTGCCTGCACTGGGGCCTCCGACGCGGCAGCGACTACCTCGATCCCCTCCTGCTCCTAGGCCACGCCCCCATCCGCCTCCTCCCCTACTGGCCCATGAACAACGCCCTCGGGCCCCCAGACGAGGGCACTGTCGGGCAGGTGGCGGCCCGAAACGAGATCACCCACCCCCTCAACCAGCAACAATCCAGATCCCAACCAACTACTCGCCCTCTACAACCGAGGCAACCCATAGCCCTCGGCACCACCCCAGCCTGGCCCGCCCTGACTGCGAGCACTGCACCATCACCCCCTTACGACGGCCCGCCAAAGGAGCAGCCACCATCCCTGACGATCCCGGACTTCACCACGCCGACCGCCTCAAACCGTCGGCCTAAGCCCGCCGCCCCTCAGGCCACGAAACTCGGTTTGCTGACCCGCTCAGCCTCGACTCCCGCGGCACCTGCCATCGGCCTGGGCGCACTGTTCGGGATGGCCCTCCTGATCACAGCCCTACGCCGTCATGGACGTGCTCGGACGACCCAGCACACTCACAGGGGCCAACACCGCAGACGTCGCCACAGGAGAAGACCCCGAAAGCACCGGCACCCGTCATCGCGATGAGAGGAAAGGCCCCATACGACGAGCAGTCCCATCAACGCAGGGCCCAACACCAACACCGATCAGCAACAGCAACAAGCAAGAGCAAGGAGCAACATTCGCATCAACATCAACTCCAAGACGCGGCCCAACGAGGTCGACCAGCATCGAGGAAATTCAACAGAGCCGGCAGGGGGCCGGAAGATCGATCGGGAGCGCACCCGATCACCCCGGTCCCTACCATCAAGCCCTCGGATGCGCCTGCCGATACGCCGCCCTCAGACGCTCAATCGAGACATGCGTGTAAATCTGCGTGGTGTTCAGCGACGCGTGCCCAAGCAACTCCTGGACACTCCGCAGATCCGCACCGCCCTCGAGCAGGTGGGTCGCCGCGCTGTGCCGCAGCCCATGCGGCCCCATGTCCGGGACCCCGTCCACCTGAGCCAACCTCGCATGCACCACACGCCGAACGGTCCCCGCGTCGATCCGCCCGCCCCGTACCCCGAGGAAGAGCGCAGCACCCGACCGAGCCCGCACCCACAACGGCCGACCGTGAATGCACCACCTGTCCACCGCCCGGAGAGCAGGCAACCCAAACGGCACAGATCGTTCCTTACGCCCCTTACCCAACACCTTGATGACGTGCCGATCCCGATCCACATCATCGACATCAAGCGCACACAACTCACTCACTCGCACGCCAGTGGCGTACAGCAGCTCAAGAATTGCCTGGTCCCGCAGTTCCTTGGGCTCCTCCGTCGAGGGGACCTCGAGGACGGCCTGCGCCTGATCCTGATCGAGCACGGAAGGCAACGGCCGTGCCGCCTTGGCACTTCCCAGCAGCAAGCCAGGATCCGCGGCCAGCCAGCCGCGGCGATGGCAGTAAGCCGTAAAGGTACGAACGCACGCAGTCCGCCGCGCCAGAGTAGCCCGTGCCTTCCCTGCGCGGTGCTGCTCCGCCAGCCACTCTCGCAGCACCCGGATGTCCAGCTCCTCGAGCCGCCCATCCATGTGATCAAGCAGCGAGTTCACATCAGTCAGATAAGCACGCACGGTGTGCGATGAAAGGTCCCTTTCAAACCGCAGGTGCCGACCGAACTCCGCCACCACTTCATCCCGACCAACACCCCCATTCATCCCCATACCGGCGTCTCCCCCCGCGCTCGCGCTCCCGCTCACAGCCACCTCGCCACCGCCCGGATAGCCCCATCACTCAAGAACCACCATCTCGTCAGTTACCAATGAGACCTCGCAATCGCCACCGACCGCCACCTCACTAGCCGCGCTCACCGTCAAAGAAGGCACTGGGCGCTACTCCATGACGACCCGAGCGAGTGGTACGGCGCCATCGCCGACGCGCCACGGCGCCGCCGCCAACGCGCCGCCCTGGCCGCCATGGCGTAGCGCCAGGCCGGTCGCCCTCAGGACCTGGCCGGTGGTCTTACGGATTTGACCGGACGCCATCCCATGGAACCCTCGTCGAACGCACTCCTCGAGCGAGCCTGGCGCGGGAAGTCGTCGTCGGGGAACGGGGGTTCTTCGGTTGGGTCGGGCGCTGGCATGGGCGGCGGTTCGAGGACGGCGGAATCTGGGGCTTTGCGGTAGGAGGCCGTTTGCCTGCGCAGGCGCCAGCCGTTCGTTGTCCGTTCTATGTAGCCTGCGGCGGCTAGGCCGCCCAGGGCGCTCAGGGCGGCATCCAGGCTTACGCCTGCGGCGACCGCAATGGACGCTGGGCCGGCGCCGCCTCGGGAAGGGATCGCGTCCAGGACCTTGCGGGTGGTCTCGTTAAGTTTGTCTCTGGGGACCGCCGGGGGTCGGCTCTGAGGTGCCAGGTCGTCGCCCATTACGCCTACGAGGTCGATCATTTCCTCCGGCGAGGTGACGCATACGGCCTTACGTTCGCGCAGGAGCTTGTGGCAGCCCGCTGACACGCCTGACGTGATCGGGCCGGGGACTGCGCCCAGGTGTCTGTTGAGGGACAGGGCGTGGGCGGCTGTGTTGAGGGCCCCGCTGCGCAGGGCTGCTTCCACCACCACCGTGCCTCTCGACAGGGCGGCTATCAGGCGGTTTCTGATCAGGAAACGGGCTCGGGTGGGATGGACACCGGGCGGGCACTCGCTGACCACGACGCCCTGGTCTCTGGCGGCGGCGAACAACGTGTCGTGATCCGCCGGATAGCAGACGTCCACGCCGCAGGCCAGGACGACCACCGTTGGCGAGCCGGCGGCCAGGGCGCCTCTGTGGGCCGCGCCGTCCACGCCGAAAGCGCCTCCAGACACCACGGTCCAGCCTGCTTCGCTCAGACCGACACCGAACTCGGCAGCGATGTGGGTGCCGTACGAAGTGGCGGCTCTGGCTCCCACCACCGCGACGGATTTGAGGCAGGAGAAGCGGAGGTCGGCCGTACCGTGAAGCCACAGGCCCAAGGGACGGCCGGGGCCCAGTTGGTCTAGCTGGGTGGGCCACTCGGGGCTGCCGGGAATGATCAATCTGGCTCCGGACTTCTCTCCGGCTTCTAGATCCGCTGCCGGATCGGCGGCGGCCAAGCGGTCGTGCCAGGCATTCAGGCGGGCAGCCAGGTCGGGTGCACGGTCTTGCTGGACTTCGCGGGCTCGCTGGGCCTCCTGGGCTGTGAACTCGGGCGGCAGGGCGCGTGCGCGAATCGCCTCCACTGCCGCTGGGGCGCCGTACTGCATTACCAGGCGGCCCATGATGGGGTCCCCGACGTCGGCAGCCCTCATAAGAGCGGCTCTGGCCTCAGCCTCGGTCTGGTTCTGGTTCTGGTTCTGGTTCTGGTTCTGGTTCTGGGATTGGGACTGGGATTGGGCTTGCCCTTGGGGTTGGTTTTGGGGTTGGGGTTGGGCTTGGGGTTGGGCTTGGGGTTGGGATTTGGCCTGGTGAGCTTGTGGTTGGGGTTGGGTCCGGACTCGGGTAGCGGAGTCTGAACCTATGCCGCTCGCAGTGGCGGTGGCGGTGTTCGCGCCTATGCCGCTGGCAGCCGCAGCGGCAGCGACGGGGTGTGCCCACATGCTGGTGGCGGTGCTGGTGTCTGTGACGACGGCGGACGTGGTGCGACTGCCGGTTTCGGTGACGGGGGTAGCGGCGCTAGAGGTGACGCCCGAAGCGGCGCTATGAGTGATGGTGCCGGCGGCGGGGATGGGCCTCGTCCAGGTCGGGGTGGCTGCTGGGGAAACGCTCGCAACGGCGCCTTCCGCAAGGGTGCCGCTGTCGCTGTTGTCCGGAGTTGAGGTGGGCAGGGCCGCTGTCGCAGTCGCCCCAGAAACAGCGGCTGGTGGAGGTATGAGGGACGCGTGTGCTTCTGGGGGTGGGGCGGACATGAGGGCTCCTAAAGGGGTGCAGGGCTGGAGGTGGTGGTGAGGGTCGTTTCTGAGGCTCTGCGTGCGGCCATGGGTGTCGGCATCACGAGTGCACTCCGAGCCAGAAGCCGAGGGCGGCGTTGGTTTCGTCCTGCTCCGGAGTGTCTTTGTCGGCCAGGTCGGCGAGGGTCCAGGCGACGCGTACGACCCGGTCCAGGCCGCGGGCGGTAAGGGTGCCCGAGTCCAGGCAGGACGTCATGGGCTTCATGGCCTCGCTGGATGGCCGGTAGTCGGAATGGAGGAGGGACGAGGGGATTTCGGCGTTCGTACGCCAAGGGGTGCCAGCCAGACGTTTGGCGGCTCGTTCGCGGGCCACGAGCACGCGTTCGGCCACCGTCTTGCTCGTCTCCACGAACTGGCGGTCGGCCAGGAGTTCGCGTCTGGACGAGCGGACCACGGTGACCTTCATGTCGATGCGGTCGAGGAGCGGGCCGGAGAGCCTGCCCAGGTAGCGGCGTCGGATCGTGGGGGTGCACTTGCAGGTCTCGCCCTGATCCTCCGTCTGGGCGCAGGGGCAGGGGTTGGCGGCCAGCACCAGCATGAACCTCGCCGGGAACGTGACCGAGCCCGCCGATCTGGAGACCGTCACGCGGCCGGACTCCAGCGGCTGCCGCAGCGAGTCGAGCACGTGGCGAGGGAACTCCGGGGCCTCATCCAGGAAGAGGACGCCCCTGTGGGCAAGGGAGACCGCCCCCGGACGCACGATCGCGCTGCCACCGCCGATGATCGCGGCTGACGTCGCCGTGTGATGCGGGGCGACGAACGGGGGTCTGCTCATCATGGGTGCGTTCGGCGGCAGGACGCCTGCGACCGAGTGGATGGCCGTGACCTCCAGGGCATGGTCGAGCTCCAGGTCAGGCAGGAGGGTGGGCAGACGCTCGGCCAGCATGGTCTTGCCGGTGCCCGGTGGGCCGAGCATCCAGAGGTTGTGGCCGCCTGCCGCGCATACTTCGAGCGCCCGGCGGGCGACCGGCTGGCCCACCACGTCCGCCAGGTCCACTGCCGGGTCGACGGCGGACCTGGGCGGCTCCGCGATCTCCTCGGCCCGGGGCTCCAGCGCCTCTTCTCCCTTGCGCAGCCATTCCACGAGCTGGCGCAAGTGCGCCACTGGAACCACCTTCACGTTGGGCACCAGGCCGGCCTCGGTTGAGTTCGCGGAGGGGACGACGACCGTGACGTCCCCGTGTTTGGCCGCCCCGAGAATGGAGGGCAGCACGCCGCGTACGGGCCGTATGCGGCCGTCGAGACCGAGCTCGCCCAGGAAGAACAGCTCCGCGATGCGTTCGGCGGGGATCACTCCGGCGGCGCTCAGGATGGCCACTGCTACGGCCAGATCGAACTGAGATCCTCGCTTGGGGAGGCTGGCTGGGACGAGGCTGACGATGATGCGTGCGTCGGGCCAGGGATAGTTGCTGTTGACCGTGGCGGACCTGACCCGGTCGCGGGCTTCGCTGAGCGCCGTGTCGGGGAGGCCAATGAGGTGGATGCCTGCCAGGCCGTTGCCCACGTCGGCCTCGACCTCGACGGTGCGGCCCGTGACTCCGATCACGGCCACGCTGCGGGTGCGGGCCACGGCCATCTAGATCGCCCCCCGTACGTGGTTGAGGGCGAAGTCACCGGCGAAGCGCTCGAGGGCGATCACATCCACTCGTACGGCGTCGAACCTGCGCGGCTGAGTGGCCAGCCATCTGGCCGCGAGCATCCGGAGCCGAGCCAGCTTGGCCTGGCTCACCGACTCCAGGGCTGTGCCGTGGGATCTGCCGGATCGGGTTTTGACCTCGACGACGACCAGGTTGGGGCCGTCTTCGGCGATGATGTCGATCTCGCCGTGGCGGCAGCGCCAATTACGGTCGATGATCTTCATCCCCTCGGCCTCCAGGTAGGTCACGGCTACCTGTTCGCCTTGTTTGCCGAGCTCTAGGTCGTGCTTCGCGGCCATGTGCCACCTCCGTCGGTCCGCTCGTGGTCCGGGCACTGACCTTCGCGGATGAGGAACGGTGAAGGAGGGGCCGAATGGCGTTCTGGGGATAAGGGATTGGGTTACCCCTTGGTTGTGGATGGCGCCTCAAGGGGCCCTGGGGACATGCGCCATGTGACGGGGGCGCTGACGGTGCCGGCTCGCGGATGGCGGATATAGCGGAATGTGGCGGACGTAAGGGGCCGTGGTGCTGGCCCTTGCCGGTGTTCAGATGCAGAGGCGGCGTGCAGGGCGCTGGCTCACGCCTGATGTGCGCATCTCTGGCTTTCGGGCGCGGTGTGCGCATAAGGGCATGCGGGGTCCCGCGCGTTGACGGATCGGGCAAGCGGGGTCCCGGCGTTGTTGAGCGCTCGGACACGCCGGGTCGCGGGCATTGAGCGCTCGGGCGCGCGAGTTCCTGGCTCGGGCATGCGGTGCGCGACGCCGGCTCAGGCGCGGCACGTAGGGGCCGCCGCCACGGAACCAGGTGCCGGCGCCGGTGGCGGACCATCACGGCGGCGCTTCCGAGCGGGTGCGCGAGGCCCTGAGCAGCCTGCGAAAGGGCCGGTACCCACCCCCGAGAGCACCGGGCGCGCGCGTGAACGAGCCAGCGCCCGTACGAAGGAAGTAGGAAGAGGGCGCGTGGAGACGTTACCCAGGGCGGGGCCGCCGGGCCCAGGCCGTTACCCCGAGAACCCCTCCTTGGGCATCTCCAGGTCCGCCTTGGCCAGCTCCTCCACGTTCACATCCTTAAACGTGACCACCCGCACGTTCTTCACGAACCGCGCCGGTCGATACATGTCCCACACCCAGGCGTCCTGCATCTTCACGTCGAAGAAGACGTCGCCGTTCTCCGCGGTACGGACGTCGAGATCGACCGAGTTGGTCAGATAGAACCGCCGCTCAGTCTCCACCACGTATGTGAACAAACCGACGACATCTCGGTATTCGCGGTAAAGCTGCAGCTCCATCTCGGTTTCGTACTTTTCGAGATCTTCTGCGCTCATCGCGGTCCTCCTGTCGTACCGGTCCCCCGGTTTGCCTGGTCAGGCAACCCCGGCCCCCATTTCATTTTCACCCATCTCCCTCGCCACCGTGACGAAGGAGTACCGGTGATCAGGACACGGACCGTGCGTTTCCAGCGCCAGCCGATGTCCTGGTGTGACATACCCCTTGTGCTCCGCGAAGCCGTACTGCGGGTAACGCTCGTCGAGCGCGACCATGAGGCGGTCTCGAGTCACCTTGGCCACGATCGACGCGGCGGCCACGCACGCGGCCACCTGATCCCCCTTCCACACGGCCAACGACGGCGCCGGCAGCCCCGGCACCGGGAAGCCGTCCGTCAAGATGTACTCCGGATCACAAGGCAACTGTGCGACAGCTCGCCGCATTCCTGAGACGTTGCATTTGTGAAGGCCTTTAGCGTCGATCTCCCCCGGCGGGATGATCACGATGCCGACGTGCGAGAAACGGACGATCTGGTCGTAGAGGCGTTCGCGCACCGCCGGGGCCAGTAGTTTCGAGTCGCCGAGGCCGTCGATCTGCCTGCGCAGGACCACGGCCGCGACGACGAGCGGCCCCGCGCAGGCGCCGCGGCCGGCCTCGTCCACGCCCGCGATGGGGGTGAGGCCGCGGCGGGCGAGCGCCCGCTCATAGGCGTAGAGCCCGGAATCGCGCCGGACGACGCTCGGTCGAGGGCGGAACGCAACTGTCATGACAGAGGCAGCGTACGCCCCATACGCCGCGAACCGCGACTGGAAGCGACCGCTACTTGACCTTGTCGAAGGTGTCAGGACGGGAGAAGAGATAGCCACGCGACAGCGGCCAGTAACGCACCACGGCCTTGCCGACCACGTCGTTCTCCGAGATGAACCCGCCTCCGGGCTCCTCCATGTGGGCCCGCGAGTCGGCCGAGGCGCTGCGGTGGTCCCCCATCAGCCAGAGCTTCCCTGCAGGCACGGTGACGTTGAACTTATCGCCGGAAGCGTAATCGCCTGGGTACAGGTAGGAGGACTCGTCCAGCGGCGTGCCGTTGACGGTGATGCGCTTCTTGGAGTCGCAGCACACCACCTTGTCGCCGCCGATGCCGATGACCCGCTTGATGGTGTCCTCACCGTTGTTCCAGCCCTTGAACACCACGATGTCGCCCCGGTCGGGCTTGCCCGCGAGCTTGTTGACGAAGACCCGGTCGTTGATCAGCAGGGTGTTCTCCATCGACACGGACGGGATGTAGAACGAGCCGACCACGAACGCCTGCAGCAGCAGCGCGATGCCCACGCCCAGGACCAACAGCAGGACAGTCTCGCGGAAGCCGCCGCCCTTTTTCTTCTCTTTCCCCACGCCCTCCGCCTTCTTGGTGACGGCCATCAACGCCTCCTGTCCCGCCAGCGGCGGCGAACCAGAACCAAGGGTACGGCCAGCCCGAACCCGGCGAGCATCGGCACGGAGCCGCCGAGCGCCTGGAGCGCGGGCTGCGCGAACGTATCGGGAATGTCGATCGAGGACGCCCGGTTGAACGGCCAGACGATCACGAAGGCGCGCCCGACAACCTGACTTACGGGAATGGAGCCCCCACCCGCGTCACCGGTATGGGAGCGGGAGTCGAGCGAGACCGACCGGTGGTCGCCCATCACCCAGAGCCGCCCTTCCGGCACCGTGATGTTGAAGAACCTGTCGGACGGCACGTTGCCCGGATAGAGATAGCTCTCCTCGTCGATGGGCGTGCCGTTGACCGTGATGCGTCCCTTGGAGTCGCAGCACTTGACGTGGTCGCCCCCGACGCCGATGACCCGCTTGATGTAGTCCTTCTCGCCGGGCACGAGCCCGAACGCCGTGCCGACCCACCGGAAGAACCCCGCGACCGGGTTGGACGGCTCCTCCATCTGGAACTCGCCGTCCCAGGAGTCGACGCCGGAGAACACCACCACGTCGCCGCGCTCGATGTCACGGGTGTGGTAGACGAGCTTGTTGACCAGGACCCTGTCGTTTTTGAGCAGGGTGTTTTCCATCGACTCCGACGGAATGTAGAAGGCCTGGACCACAAACGTCTTGATGATCAGGGCCAGCACCAGTGCGACGACGACAAGAACGGGAAGCTCTTTCCAGAACGACCCCTTCTTCTCCTTTTTCCCATCTTTTGCTGGCTTCTGAGTCTCTTCGGCGACCACGTCCACCTCGTCCTCGACAGGGCGGCGCGCCGCGCCGTACTCCTGGCTCTCGCTAGTCATCGCTGACGAGCCTAGATGATGCATCGGCTCGACAAGCCTCGACCGACGTTACACCCACGCACGAGTCGCTCCACATAAAGGAAACGGCCCTGTAAAGCCGAATGGCCCGCGCGAAGGGCGCGGGCCACGGGAAAGACCAGGTTACTTCGCGGCCGTGGTCTCGCGCTTCTCGCGGATGCGGGCGGCCTTGCCGCGCAGGTCACGCATGTAGTAGAGCTTGGCGCGACGCACGTCGCCGCGGGTCACGAGCACGATCTTCTCGATGACCGGGCTGTGCACGGGGAAGGTACGCTCGACGCCGACGCCGTAGCTTACCTTGCGGACCGTGAAGGTCTCGCGGGCGCCGCTGCCCTGCCTGCGCAGAACGAAGCCCTTGAAGACCTGGATACGGGAGCGGTTTCCTTCGACGACTCGTACATGAACCTCGAGCGTGTCACCGGGGCGGAAATCCGGCACGTCGCTGCGCAGGGTCGCCTTCTCGAGCTCCTGGATCTTCGTGTGCATGAGAGCTGTCCTCAAGTCCTCGTGAGCACGCGGAGGTCCACCCGGCCGTGGCTCGCGGCGGACACGCCTGCTGATGCGGTGAGCCCGGGACCGTTTCCCGGGCATGACGGACCAACCGAATGACGGTTGGCAGCGATTCAGTTTGCCATATCTTCCGGCCCGACGCGAAACGACAGCTCATCGAGGAGCTTCCTGTCGTGCTTGTCGAGCGTCTCGGGGTCAAGTGCCGCCGCCAGCTCGGGCCTGTTCAGCACGGTACGGCGCAGCGCCTGATCCCGCCGCCATCTGGCGATTTTTCCGTGATGCCCGGACAGCAGCACATCGGGCACCTCATGCCCCCGCCAGACAGGCGGCTTCGTGTAGACGGGACCTTCCACCAGATTCCTCATGGAACCGGGCGCGAAGGAGTCGTCCACGACCGACTGGGCGTTGCCCAGCACACCGGGCAGCAGCCTGCCGATGGCCTCGACCATGACCAGCACCGCCACCTCGCCGCCGGCCAGCACGTAGTCGCCGATGCTGACCTCGTCCACGCGCAACCGCGAGCCGTACTCGGCGATGACACGCGAGTCGATGCCTTCGTATCGCCCGCACGCGAACAGCAGCCACGGCTCCCCCGCCAGCTCCTGCGCCAGCTCCTGGGTGAACGGCCGCCCGCTCGGCGTCGGCACGATCATCCGCGGCGCGCCGTCCCCGATCACGGAGTCGACGGCCTCGCCCCACACTTCGGGCTTCATGACCATGCCGGGCCCCCCGCCGTAAGGGGTGTCGTCCACGGTCTTGTGCACGTCGTGGGCCCAGTCTCGGAGCTGGTGTACGCGTACGTCGAGCGTGCCGCGCTCGCGGGCCTTGCCGATCAGCGAGACGTCGAGCGGCGCGAAGTACTCGGGAAAGATCGTGATGATGTCGAGCCGCATCACAGCAGGCCCTCTGGCGGATCGACGACCAGCCGGCCGGCCTCCAGGTCGATCTCGGGCACCAGCGCCTTCACGAACGGGATGAGCGCCTCCTCCGCCCCGCTCCTCCGCACCACCAGCAGATCCTGGCCGTGGTGCAGCACGTCGGTGACCTCGCCCACGGGCTCCCCCGAGGCGGTCTCCACCGCCAGGCCGATGAGCTCGTGATCGTGGAACTCGTCGGGGTCGTCCGACGGCGCCACGTCGGCCGAGTCGATGACCAGCATGGTGCCCCGCAGCTCCTCGGCCGCGTCGCGGTCGTCGACGCCCTCGAACGACAGCAGCAGGATGCCCCTGTGCCAGCGGCCGCCCGCGACGACGAGCGGCCCCCTGTCGCGGGGATCCGTCGTGACCGACGTGCCCACGGCGAAGCGCAGCTCGGGATCGTCGGTGAGCACCTCGACGGTCACGTCACCGCGTACCCCGTGTGGACGGCCGATCCGGCCGACGACCAGCTGCAACATGAACTCCTAACGCAAGCGCCCCCACCGGCCGGCAAAGCCGATGAGGGCGCGGAAACCTGACGCTAACGGACTGCTTCGTGCAGGTCGAGCAGATCGACCCGTACGTACTTCCCGTCGGCCAGGGCGTTCACAACGGTGCGCAGCGCCTTGGCGGTGCGCCCGCCGCGTCCGATGACCTTGCCCAGGTCCTCGGGGTGCACCCGGACCTCCAGGACGCGCCCGCTGCGAATGCGGCGTGCGCGGACCCGGACATCGTCTGGATGTTCGACGATGCCCTTAACGAGGTGCTCGAGAGCCTCCTCGAGCACGTCAGGCCTCGCCCTCGGTCTGGGTCTCGGCGGGGGCCTCGGCCTCTTCCTTCTTCTTGGCCTTCTTCGGCGTGGTGGCAGCCGTGCCGGTGTCGCCACCGGACAGCGCCTCCTTGGCCGCGGCCTCGTAGAGGGCGTGACGGTCAGGCGCGGGCTCGGCGACCTTCAGCGGCGCCGGGGCGGGCTCGCCCTTGAACTTCTGCCAGTCACCGGTGAGCTTGAGCAGCTTGAGCACGGGCTCGGTCGGCTGCGCGCCGACACCCAGCCAGTAGGCCGCACGCTCAGCGTTGACCTCGATGCGCGAAGGGTTTTCCTTCGGGTGGTACAGGCCGATCTCCTCGATCGCCCGGCCGTCACGCTTGGTGCGGCTGTCGGCGACGACGATACGGTATTGAGCGTTGCGGATCATGCCGAGCCGCTTGAGCTTGATCTTGACTGCCACGGGTGTGGTCTCTCCTGCATTCGAGCGTGGGTGAACGGCATCTCGCCGAGTGGGGCACGACGGGACGACGCTCCAGGGACAAACGTGTCCGGCGGGACGTGAGAGGGCACCCGCCTGGTCACGGTGTTCCAACATGTCATTGTGCCAGATCGACGGCACTGCCAGCGACGTCCCTCCACGGCGCGCCGCGCCGTCCGCGCCCGAACTCCTCCGGGCGGCGGGCCACCTCCCGTGCGAGGGGCCTGTGCGAACGCGTGCCGTCAACGTGCAACGTACGCGGCGCACCACGCGAACACTGACCCCCACCAGGCGTAACAATCCGCGCGGCACACCACCACGTGAGCACCGGACTGCGGGCATGCCACCGCCCGCTTGGCTGCCGCAGAAGCACCCAACCCAGGCGCGGCCCCTGCGCGAAAAGGCCGTGTGGCGGTGGGCCGCCAGGAAGCAGGCCACCGCGGAGGCGAGCCAGCGCGAAAACGAGCCAGCGCGGAGGTGGGCCAGCGCGGAGGTAAGGCAGCCCCAAGGCGGGCCAGCCTGAAGACGACCCGCCGGAAAGTGGCCCACCGGAAAATGGGCCGCCGGGACATGGGTCCCGGCGGTGGTCAGTTCTGGCCGGGCAGCCGGAGCTTGGAGGGGTCGAAGCCCGGCGGCAGCTCCATGCCCGGCGGCAGCTTGCCGCCCAGATTGCCCAGCACCCCGCCCTTCTTGGGCTCGCCGGCGGCGGGACCGTCGGCGGCGGGACCATCGGCGGCGGCCTTGCCGAGCGCGGCCTTGCGCGGGTCGCCGCTGACGCGCCGCCCCTTCTTGGCCTTCTTCTGAGTCTTGGCAGCCTTGCCACGACCACCCGGCATGCCGGGAATGCCCATGCCGCCCGCCATCCGCTTCATCATCTTCTGCGCGTCGAAGAAACGGGTGACGAGGTTGCTCACGGCGCTGACCGAGACGCCGGAGCCGGCCGCGATGCGGGCGCGGCGCGAGCCGTTGATGATCTTGGGGTCCTGGCGCTCCGCGGGCGTCATCGAGCGGATGATGGCGGCGATGCGGTCAAGGTCGCGGTCGTCGATGGAGTTGAGCTGGTCGCGCATCTGCCCCATGCCGGGCATCATGCCCAGCAGGTTTTTGATCGGCCCCATCTTCTGGACCATCATCATCTGCTCGAGGAAGTCCTCGAGCGTGAAGTTCTCGCCCGACGTGAGCTTGGTCGCCATCTTGGCGGCCTGCTCCTCGTCGAACGTCTTCTGGGCCTGCTCGATCAGGGTGAGGATGTCACCCATGTCGAGGATGCGGGAGGCCATCCGGTCGGGGTGAAAGGCGTCGAAGTCTTCCAGCTTCTCGCCT
This sequence comes from Nonomuraea sp. B19D2, assembly GCF_040137845.1. NCBI lineage: Bacteria > Bacillati > Actinomycetota > Actinomycetes > Streptosporangiales > Streptosporangiaceae > Nonomuraea > Nonomuraea sp. B19D2. The sequence goes on from NZ_JBEFAK010000038.1 coordinate 100,909, forward strand.
GTGGAGGCGAACATGATCGGCCGGCCGGTGATGTGGCGGACCGAGAGGGCGGCGCCGCCTCGGGCGTCGCCGTCGAGCTTGGTCAGCACGACCCCGTCGAAACCGACGCCCTCCATGAACGCCTGCGCCGTCGTGACGGCGTCCTGACCGATCATGGCGTCGACCACGAACAGGACCTCGTCGGGCGAGACCGCGTCGCGGATGTCGGCGGCCTGCTTCATCATCTCCTGGTCGATGCCCAGGCGGCCGGCGGTGTCGATGATGACGACGTCGTGCTGCAGGCGCTTGGCCTCGTCGACCGACCTGCGGGCGACCTCGATCGGGTCGCCCACGCCGTTGCCCGGCTCCGGGGCGTAGACCGCGACCTGGGCGCGCTCGCCCACGACCTGCAGCTGCTGGACGGCGTTGGGCCGCTGCAGGTCGGCGGCGACCAGCAGCGGCGCGTGACCCTGCTCGCGCAGCCACTTGGCCAGCTTGCCCGCCAGCGTCGTCTTACCCGAGCCCTGCAGACCCGCGAGCATGATGACGCTCGGCGGCGTCTTGGCGAAGCGGAGCCTGCGGGTCTCGCCGCCGAGGATCGCGATCAGCTCGTCATTGACGATCTTGACGACCTGCTGCGCCGGGTTGAGCGCCTGGGAGACCTCGGCTCCGCGGGCGCGCTCCTTGACCTGGGCGACGAACGCCTTGACCACCGGGAGCGCGACATCGGCCTCCAACAGGGCGATGCGGATCTCGCGGGTAGTGGCGTCGATGTCGGCATCGGACAGCCGGCCTTTGGACCGGAGGGAGGAGAAGACCGATGTCAACCGGTCGGAAAGCGTCTCGAACACGTGGTTGGCCAGTCCTCGAAGCGAATGAACGTCTAAGACTCCAGCCTATCCGCTCCTCTAGCCGCTCCAGCCTGGCACGGCCATGCGGACTGTGAGCGCGTGCTCGACGAGGTTGATCAGCGCCGCCTTGACCGAGTCCTTCGACCTGGCGTCCAGGCGCACCATCGGGATGTGCGGCGCCAGGGTGAGCGCGTCGCGCACCTCGGCGTCGCTATGGGCGTACTGGCCGTCCCAGCCGTTCACCCCCACGATGAACGGCAGCTGGGCCTCCTCGAAGTAGTCGATCGCCGGGAAGCTGTCCGCCAGGCGCCGGGTGTCCACGAGCACGACCGCGCCGATGGCGCCGCGGACCAGGTCGTCCCACATGAACCAGAACCGGTGCTGCCCGGGCGTGCCGAACAGGTAGAGGATCAGGTCGCGGTCGAGTGAGACGCGGCCGAAGTCCATGGCGACGGTCGTGGTCGACTTCAGGGGCGTCATGCCCAGGTCGTCGATGCCCTTGGAGGCGTCGGTCATGACGGCCTCCGTGGTCAACGGCATGATCTCCGACACCGCGCCGACGAACGTCGTCTTGCCCACCCCGAATCCGCCGGCGACGACGATCTTCGTCGAGGTCAAACCGGGGCTAGAGCCTGCGAAGTCCACTGAGCACCCTTTCCAGCAGGTTGACGTCAGGCCTGCCCTCGTCCAGCTGCGGCTGATGCACCCGAACCAGGCCTTCTGCCGCCATATCCGCGATCAGAACACGAACCACACCGAGCGGGATCCGCAACAGCGCCGAGACCTCGGCCACCGACCTGACCTGCAGGCACAGCTGGCTGATCGCCTGGTACTCCGGCGTGATATGCGAGAACTCCCGGTGCTCGGCGGTCGCCGAGGACACCAGGGCCTCCATCGCCAGTTTGACCCGCGGCGCCGTCCGTCCACCTGTCACCGCGTACG
>NZ_JBEFAK010000039.1:0-100515 GCF_040137845.1 Nonomuraea sp. B19D2
TCTTCGACACGCTGTTCCGCCGCATCCCCACCCTGCGGCTCGCCGCACCGGCCGAGGACCTGCCGTTCAAGACCGACGCCGTCATCTACGGCGTTCACGAACTCCCGGTCACCTGGTGAGCAGGACATGATGCGGATCAAAGCGGACACCGGCCTCTGCGTCGGCTCCGGCCAGTGCGTCCTGACCGAGCCGGCCGTCTTCGACCAAGACGACGACGGCATCGTGGCCCTGCTGACCGATCACCCCGACGACCAGAGCGCCGCACAGGCCCGCCACGCCGTCACCCTGTGCCCGTCCCGAGCCCTGTCCATCCTGCAGGAGTAAGCGCAACCCGGGTGGACGACGCCTCCGCGCCAACAGAGGGCAACGGTGGTTCAGACCTTGCCTCCAGCGCATCCAGCACATCCGCGCTGGAGGCAAGGCGAGCCGGGATCTTGGGCAAGGCGACCGCCCCCTCCTCTCTCAGCGAGCTCGGGGCTGGCGGGAGAACGGTGGATGGGACTCGAGGCCGAGCCGGGTGGCGGGTCTGGTCGGGCGGGATGAGGTTGAGGGGCCCGCTGCCGAACCAGGTCGAGAGCACACGACCGCGGCGTTCCGACCGACCGAGGACACGCCGAATTCCTCCAGGGCACAGTTAACTCCGATTGACAGTCACAGTAGGACTGGGTTTAACTTCCATCCACAGAAAAGCTTTCTCGGAGGGGACATCCCCACGATCAGGAAAATCGCCGCCGCCATGACGGTGGCGACCGGTGTCGCGGCACCCGCGGCGGCCGTCTCGCCTGCCGAGGCGGAAACTGCGGCGACTCCCGCCTGCGTCGCTTACCACGCGGTCCGTCGACGTGTACGGCGGTGCCGGCAGCCCCCGTTACGTGGGCGTCTGGACGGCCAACCCGGGAGGAAGCTGGTGCTACACCGCCGGGAAGACGGCCGTGCAGCACCAGGCCGAGTACGCCAAGCGCACCAAGCAAGGCTTCCGGCCGACGCAGGTGGCCGTGGGCCCGGACGGCACGTACACGGCCGTCTGGCGCAAGGACGGCCTGCGTACTTGGTCCCACTTCATCGAGATGTCGAGCTCGGGCTACCAGTGGCGCTTCGACCAGCAGCGTGCCTTGGGTCTCTACCCCTTGCAGGTGAACAGCGAGAGCGGTGGTTACGCGGCCGTCTTTGTCAAAGTCTTGACGCGCTGAAGGACCGTTTGGGCCCCTGCCCCCGGGCGGCGGGGGGCCAACATTAACTTCAAGCCTGAGTTAATGGAGCCGATAGGCTCCGCTCGGCAGAAAAACTCAGCCGATGAGCGCGAACGGGTCGGCGTAGAAGCGCTCGAGCACGCAGGTTGCCGCGGCGATCACGGGCGCGTTGTCGTCGAGGGTGCTCGATTTGATCACGTTTTCCGCGTCAAACTCCCGCCGCATCCACCGCCGCGCCTCTCCGCGGATCTCGTTGATGTGGTCGGGCACCAGCAACGGTGTGCCGAAGACGATGACCTGGTCGGGGGCGAGCAGGTCCATCACGATCACGACGGCCTCCCCGATCGCGCGGGCGCGCTCGCGCAGCAGGTAGTCGGCCAGGGCGCCACCGCCGCGAGCAAGCTCGGCCAGGTCGTAGATCGTCTGGCCCTCGCCGAGCAGCCCCTCGCGCACGGCCCGGCCGACTACGGCGCGATCGCCGGCGACCGACATGAGACAGCCGCCGCGGCCGCACTCGCACGGCATCTGAGAGGGCCGGGAGAGCGGGAGATGGGCGATCTGCCCAGCGCCATCGCCCTGACCGTGGTGCAGCTCGCGGCTGATGACGATGCCGGCGCCGATCACATTGCCGATGAACAGGTGCACGAAGTCCTGTACGGCCCGATCGGCCCCGAACCACATCTCCGCCCTGCACAGAGCGCGCTGGGTCGACTCGACGACGAGGAGGCCGGGGAAGCGGCCGGCCGCCAGTGCCGGGATGTCGACGTCGGTCCAGCCGAGCACGTCCTGGTCTCTTATGCGGCCAGAGGCCCCGTCGACCCGGCCGACAGTGGTGAAGCCGGTGCCGATGATCTGAGCGGTGGTCTTCTGGGCGAGCTCGGCCACGCGATCAGCGGCCTCGGCGACCACGACCGCGGGGGCGAGTTCGCCGTCGTGCGCGATCCGCACGGCGCTGCCGACGAGCCGACCACGCAGGTCCACCAGGCCGATGGTGGTGCGGCGCAGGCCGACGTGGATCCCCACGGTATGGAAGCGTGTGGAGGCCAGGTCGAGCGGCACGCGCGGGCGGCCGGCGTCGCCCGACACCAGTGCAGGCAGCTCCTCCAGCAGCCCCGCCCGGGTCAGCTCGGCCGTGATGCGGGTAGTCGCCCCCGAGCTCAGGCGGAGCCGTTCGGCGAGATCGATGCGCGGAGCGGGCCCCTCCCGGAGCAGGACACGCAGCAGCGCGGCCACGTTGTGCCTACGCACGTCGAACGTCGCCGCGGCACGAGAGGCCGCGCTCGGGCTCCGCATGGCCATCACTCCTCCACGTACCATCAGCAGATTTTCTGCTCCATGGAATTAAACGTTCGGAGACTGAGCCCGTCAACGGGTGAGCCATCCTGCTTCAGATCGTACCAGGGGCTGGTTTTGACGATTAACTTCTGTTAGAAGTTTAATCTCAGCTTCGATCGAGGGAGAAGGAAGTGACCGACGACAGCATGCCATCTCGGCGTTCGATCCTCCTCGGCGGCGCGGCCGCGCTCAGCGCCGCGGGTCTCGGCCTGCTGCCAGCCGCCCCGGCCACAGCGGCCACGCCCCGGTGGCGAAAGGGGCGCTTCCCCGGCGACCCGGGCAAGGACAAGATCGTGTACGGGTCCTCGATGGGCCCGCAGCAGACCGTGCCGGACTTCGAGGCCGGCATCGGCACGACACTGGGCTGCCACCGCAGCTACTTCAAGTACGTCAATGACGAGCAGTGGCGTGACATGCGGCGGGTCGCCATGGATGACATCAAGCACCATCGCATCCCCGTCATCTCGACCAAGCTGCCAGGTCCCTGGCAGGAGGTGGCCGACGGCAAGCACGACGCCTGGCTGCGCAAGGTGGCCTCGGCGCTCGGCAGCGTGCCTGGCCCGGTCTGGTTCTGCCTGCACCACGAGCCGCGCGGCGAGCAGACGCCTGCGGCCTACCGCGCGATGTACAAGCACGCCGCCCCGATCCTGCACCGGTTCCCCAACATCGCCGTGACCCCGATACTCAATGGCTGGATCTGGCAGGGCGGCGACGACGTCGAGGCGTGGCACATCCCCGAGGCCGACCTCATCGGCGTCGACGACTACAACCCCTGGTGGACCTACGACACCTCGGACCCCGACTACCGCCCGTGGAAGACGCCGGAGAAGATCTGGGGCGCGCCTGTCGCCACCTGCCACAAGTGGGGCAAACCCCTATTCGTGGCCGAGTACGGCGTTCGCCACGCCTCCCGGGAGCCGGGCAAGTCCGCCGCCTGGCTGGTCGACGCGTACGAGTACGCGCTGGACCACGGGCTGGTGGCACTGTCGTACTTCAACTCGGGCGTGGAGTCCCCGAACGGCACCTGGGTGCTCGAAGGCGAGCGGCTCGACACCTTCAAGAAGCTCATCCACCGCCCCGAATCCGTTCACATGGTGTGAGGATCGACCATGATCCAGCGGCAGGACGCCGTCGTCGTCACCGGCTCGGCGGGACGGCTCGGCAGGGCGGTCGTCGAGCATCTGGTGGCGGCGGGCGAGGAGGTGGTCGGCGTGGACCGCGTGGCCGCGCCGATGCCCCCCGGCGTGCGCGTATACACCATGCCCATCGCGCATCCCGGCGCGCTCAGGCCGGTCTTCCGGGGCGCCCGGGCGATCATCCACCTCGCCGCCATGCCCAACCCGCGAACCGGCCCAGGGCACACGATCTACACCACCAACACCGCGGCCACGTATGCGGTGCTCGATGCCGCCGCCGCCGAGGGCGTGCCGCGCGTGGTGACGGCGTCGAGCGGATCGGTGCTGGGCATCTCCGGCGGGCCGCGCGAGCTGTCCCCGCTGTACGCGCCGCTCGACGAGGCGCACCCGGTACGCCCGCAGGACGGCTACGCCCTGTCCAAGCAGGCGGACGAGGCTGCCTGCGCGATGTTCCACCGGGCCACCGGGCTGTCGGTGGCGGCGCTGCGCTTCCCCGCCATCGGCACCCCCGAGCTGCTGTGGGAGCGGATCCGCCGGGAGCGGGCCGAGCCGGGTTTCCTGCGCCGGGGCCTGTGGGCCTACGTCGAGGTGCACGACCTGGCCCGGGCCTTCGCCGCCGCGATGGCCGCCGAGGGCATCGGCTGGGAGGTGTTCGCGGTGGCCGCGGCCGACACCCTGAGTGAGGTGCCCACCGAGGAGCTCCTGCGCCGCCACCACCCGGACACCGTCATCCGCCGGCCGCTGCCTGGGCACGCGTCCGTGTGGGACGTCGGCAAGGCGGCCCGCGTGCTCGGCTGGCGGCCGGAGTTCACCTGGCGGGAGTCGGAACGCGCACCGGCGTGACCACGGTCGCCCGGAACGTGGCGCAACGCGTCCCGGTTGAGCGCTCCACAAAGCCGCCACCGGGCTGCACGCCCACCGCCCCCGCCTCCAGTGCCTCGGGCAGGTCGATGCCCGCGTTCCCGGCAAGGCATGGCACGCCGTGCCCGCTGAGCGCGCGGATGTACGCCCCTCACCGGCAGCGGCCCGGCCGCCTCGAGCACCGCGGACAGATGGTCGAGGACCATGGCGCGGGAAGGGCCGCCGAAGTGCGGCGGCAGCACGTTGATCGCGCCCGCGCCCAGGTCGGCGTACCGCCTGACCTGCCGGGTGGCCAGGCGGGTGGCGTGCTCGGCCACGGAGGCGATCAGCAGGTGTCCCGGTGGCACGGTCCCGGCCAGGTCCGCCAAAAGTACTCGGAGACGAAGCAAAGGAGCGGCGGTCCAGCGACCCGTCGGCGCGGAAGGGCGTCGGCAGCACAGGGCTGACGCCCTGGATCACCGGACGGACCACGCTCACGCCGTTTCCGGGAGGAACGCGAGGCCAGGGGTGAGGGCGACGCCGAGTCCCGGGGCAGTGGAAAGGGGCAGGCCCGTTCCCGTCACGGTCTCCTGCGGGGTGACCACGGCGGCGCGGTCCACATCCTCGCCGTACATGAACTCCACCAGCGTGACGTCGGGGTGGATGGTCGACAGATGGGCGCACACGGCGGTGCTGATCGGGCCGCAGGGATTGTGGTACGTCACGTCGACGCCCGTGACCTTCTCCGCCAGGCGCAGCAGCGGCGTCAGGCCGGCGGTGTATTTGGGGTCGAGCAGCAGCACCCTCAGCTGGCCCGTGGACAGGGCGGCGGCCAGCTGCTCCGCGGTGTGGAGCGTCTCGCCGCCGGCGATGGGCGCCCTGGCGCGGGCAGCCAGCCAGCGCACGGCCTCGGGGTCGGTGACGTCCACAGCGTCCTCCAGCCACGCGACACCGAGGTCGTCCAGCCGCGGCACGGCCGCGGCGAGCTCGTCCTTGGAGAGCTTGTGATGCACGTCGATCATCAGCTCGGCGTCCTGGCCGATGGCCTCGCGTACGGCCTGGGCGATCGCGAGCCCGGTGTCGACGATGGATGCACCGGGCAGCGGCGGCCCGTCGAACGGCGCGACCTTGATCTTGCCGTGGCCGTCGGCGACCGCGGCGGCGGCCTTGGCGGCGAAGTCCTGTGGCTGGCGTCTGCCGCCGCTGCGGTTGATGTTGGCGTAGACCGGGACGCTCTCGCGCCGCTCGCCTCCCATCCACTGCCACAGCGGCACGCCCTCCGCCTGCGCGGCGAGGTCGGCCAGTGCCATGTCGAGGCCGCCGATCATGGTACGCCACAGGAAGCGCGTACGCGGGTCGCCGTGTGCCGCGCACTCGCGACGCAGCCGTTCGCAGAGGTCCTGCCCCCCGGCCTGCACGTCGGTCCCGCGCACGCGGGGCGCCAGCTCCGCGACCGTCTCCGGGACCCGCTCCGGCCACCCGCTGTCGGAGCACTCGCCGGTCCCCACCAGGCCGTCCTCGGTCTCGACCTCGAGGAACATCCATGTCGATCTCTGTGTGGCGCGGAAACGGCGCAGGCGGAGGTCGGTGATGCGCATGCTCATGCGGGCCCTTCCTTCATATAAGTTGCGTTCGGAAGATAATAGGCGGACCCTTGGGCGTCAACGCGCCGCGCAGACTTGACCTTCTGGCGCCAAATGTCTTGACGGCGCCCTTACTGCAATATTAACTTCAGACAGGAATTAATCCTGCGGGGCGACGGAGGTATTCCACCATGATCAACCCGCCCGCTCGAAGAGACGTCCTGCGCTGGGGAGCCACGAGCCTGGCCCTGCTGGGCCCGGGCGCCGCCGGCTGCACCTCCGCCGTCGAACGGGAGGCCAGGAACAAGAGTGCGGCGGGGACGCGCGGCGGCCGGCTCGTCATCGCGCAGGGTACCGACATCGTCCCCAAGACCGTGGTCAACCAGTCCGCGCAGAACGCCACCTGGCGCAGGCAGGTCTTCAACAGTCTGGTCCGCCTCGACAGGAAGACGCGCGAAGTGCTCCCCGAGCTGGCGACCGCCTGGGAGATGAGTGAAGGCGGCCGCGTCACCACCCTGACCGTCCGCGAGGGCGTCACCTGGCACTCCGGTCGGCCGTTCACCGCTGACGACGTGCGGTTCTCGGTGGAGTTCCAGCGCGACATGCAACCGCCGTTCGCCTTCGCCTGGCTGCTCGAGCAGCTCTCCGAAGTCAAGGTGATGGACACCGGGACCGTGCGGCTGGCCTTCGACGAACCGGTCAGCAACCTCTTCGACGCGCTGTCTCTGATGATCATCCTGGACCGGGAGTCGGCCCGGGAACTCATCACCGGCGCCAAGGTGATCGGCACCGGGCCGTTCACCTTCGCCGAATACCGGCAGGGCACCAGCCTGCGGCTCGACCGCTACGCCACGTACTGGGAGTCCGGCAGGCCCGGCCTCGACAACGTCCTGATCAGGGTGATCACCAAGCCGGAAGCCCGCATGTCCGCGCTGCGCTCGGGCCAGGTGCACCTGGCCACCGGGGTCGGCCCCATGGAGCTCAGGCAGGTCGAGTCCGACCAGAAGTTCGCCATCACCCCGTACGACACCTACAGCTCCGGCGTCTACCTCGGCTGCAACGTCAACGCGGGCCCGCTGAAGGACAAGCGAGTACGCCAGGCCATCCACTACGCGCTGGACCGGCGCCGGATCGCCGCGGAAATCTACCGCGGCAAGGCCCAGCCGAACGCCACCCCGTGGTCGGCCGGCAGCCCGGCGCACAACCAGGCACTCGCCGACCACTACGCCCGCGACCTGCCCAGGGCGGTGAGCATGCTGAAGGAGGCCGGAGCCGACGGCGCCGAGCTGATCCTGGAGTCGGCCCAGCCGGTGAGCAAGTCCGCGGAGATCGTCGAGTTCAACCTGCGCGAGGCCGGGCTCCAGCCGCGGCTGCGCGTGCTCAACACCACCCAGCAGCAGGAGCGCATCGAGAGCCGCACCTTCGAGGGCATGTGGATGGGCCAGCACGGGTACAACAACCTCTCCCCCACCAACCTCCTCTACAGCGCCATGCCCTACCGGACCACGCAGAACCTGTTCAACTTCGACTCGGAGCGGTACGAGAAGCTCGCCCAGGCCGCCCGCCGCGCCACGGGCGAGGCGGAGCAGCGCACGGCCTACGACGCCGTAACCGAGTTCATCCTGAACGAGGCGTTCTGCTGTGACCTCGTCCACGCGACCAGCACCGCCGTCACCAGCGGCGTCTCCGGCTGGGACTACACCGTCTGGGACGACGTCCTGCTGGGGAACTCGACGGTGGTCTGACGCGTGCTGTCCTACCTCGCCCGCCGTGTCCCGACCGCGGCGCTCACCGTCCTTTTGACCTCGGTCGTGGTCTTCCTGCTGATCGGCCTGCTGCCCGGCAGCCCCGCCTCGGTCATCCTCGGCGACCAGGCCGACCCGGCCGCCGTGGCCGCCCTGGAGGAGCGCATGGGCCTGGACAGGCCGATGCTGCAGCAGTACGCCGACTGGGCCCGCGGCCTGGTCACCGGCGACCTCGGCAGCTCCTACATCTCCGGCGCGCCGATCGCCGACACCCTCGGCGCGGCAGCGGGCGCGACCGTGGAGCTGGCGTTGGCCAGCCTGGTCGTCACCGTCCTCACCGGCGCGGGCTTCGGCATCGCAGGGGCCATGGCCCGGCGGCGAGTGCCCCAGACGATCATCCGCGGTGCCGGTGCCCTGATCTTCGGCGTGCCGGAGTACGTGCTGGGCATCCTGCTGATCCTGCTCTTCGCGATCAGCGTGCGGCTGCTGCCCGCCGGCGGCCGCGAGCCGCTGCTGACCGACCCCGAGATCGGCATCCAGTACCTGGCCATGCCCGCCATCGCGCTGGGGCTGCACTCCGGGGTGGTCGTGGGCAGGTTCCTGGAGACCGAGTTGCGCAGGCAGTTGGCGGAGGAGTACCTCGACACCGCGCACGCCAAGGGCGTCTCCGCCCGGCGGGTGCTCTGGCGGCACGCCTTACCCAACGCCCTGCCGCCGGTCGTCACGGTGCTGGGCATGCGCGTCGGCCACCTGCTCGGCGGCGCCGTGGTCATCGAGGCGGTGTTCGCCTGGCCCGGGCTCGGCCAGGTGCTGGCGAACGCGGTCGTCAACCATGACTATTTGATCATCCAGGACCTGGTCGTCTACTTCGTCGTCGTCTTCATCGCCGTGCAGGTGGCGGGTGACCTCATCCACGCGGCTCTCGACCCGCGCGTCAGGCTGGAAGGTGAGGCGTCATGAGAACGCCCCGGGTGCTGCGTGCCCCAGGAGGCGCGGCGGGCGCGGCGATCGTTCTGGTGCTGGTCGCGGCCGGCCTGCTCGCGCCGTGGCTCAGCCCGTACGCGCCGGACTTCCAGCAGGCGGGCGCGGTGCTCAAGGGTCCGTCGGCGGGCCATTGGTTCGGCACCGACGACCTGGGCAGGGACGTGCTGTCCCGGCTGCTGTACGGCATCAGGCAGGACGTGGTCATCATCGTCCTGACCGTGCCGCTCAGCAAGGCCATCGGCATCGCTTTCGGGCTGCTCGCGACCACGCACCGCGCCGCCGACGTCCTCATCCAGCGCCTGCTCGACGTGAAGCTGGCCGTCCCGACGGTGATCATGGGAGCGGCGTTGGCGGCGTTCCTCGGCCCGGGGTTCTCCACGGTGCTGATCGTCATCGTGATCAGCGGCATCCCCGTCACCGCCCGGTTGACCAGGACGGCGGTGCTCACCGAGCGCGAGCGGGAGTACGTCACCGGAGCCCGCGTCGTGGGCGCCTCCCGCACCGCGATCCTGGTGCGGCACATCCTGCCGAACGCGGTCGACGCGCTCGTGGTGAACTTCGTGATGTCCGCGGCCGGCGCCGTGTTCCTGGAGGGAGCGCTCAGCCTGCTGGGCTTCGGCATCCAGCCGCCCGCCCCGTCGCTCGGCGGAATGATCGAGAAGGGGCTTCCCTACCTGGCAGAGCAGCAATGGGGCGTTCTGGCGCCCATCGCCGTGCTCACCGGGCTGGTCATCGCACTCAACCTGCTCGGCGACGCACTCAACGCGGCCCTGCGCCGCGGATGACCCCCTGGAGAATCCGTGAACGACAGCCAAGACCCCATGCTCCAGGTGCGCGACCTGTGGGTCGACTTCCCAGGCCGGCAGGGCCGCGTGCAGGCCGTGCGCGGGGTGAGCTTGGATGTCCATCCCGGCGAGTCGCTCGCCATTGTCGGCGAGTCGGGCTCCGGCAAGTCCGTGACGGCCCGCAGCATGCTGCGGCTCGTACGCGATCCGGGCCGGATCGCCTCCGGCTCCATCCGTTACCGGGGACGCGAGATCCTCGACATGTCCAGGGCCGAGCTCGCCCGGCTGCGCGGCGGCGAGATCGGCATGGTCTTCCAGGACCCCCTGTCCTCGCTCAACCCTGTCATGACCATCGGCGAACAGGTCGCCGAGGCCGTACGGACACACGGCCACGACCGCCGCCGCGCCCGGGCCAGGGCCGCGGAGCTGCTGGAGCTCGTGGGCGTGCCCGACCCCGCGCGGCGGCTGGGCGACTATCCGCACCAGTTCTCCGGAGGCATGCGCCAGCGCGTCATGATCGCCATCGCGCTGGCGGGCGACCCGTCGCTCATCATCGCCGACGAACCCACCACCGCCTTGGACGTCACGGTGCAGGCACAGATCCTGGAGGTGTTCGCGCGGCTGAACAAGGAGCTGGGCACCGCGGTCACCGTCATCACCCACAACCTCGGCCTGGTGGCGCGGCTGTGTGACCGGGCCCTGGTCATGTACGCGGGCCAGATCGTCGAGGAGGCCCCCGTGGCCGCGCTGCACGACGCGCCGCGGCATCCGTACGCGTGGAGCCTGCTCAAGTCGGTGCCCCGCCTCACCGGCGGCGCGAACCGGCTGGAAGCAATCCCGGGCCGGCCACCTGACCCGCGCCGCCCGCCCGATGGCTGCGCGTTCGCGCCGCGCTGCGCGTTCGCCGAGGATCGCTGCCACGCGGCAGCGCCACCACTGACCGCGCGGGATCCCGGCCACCGGGCCGCCTGCTGGGTCACCGACGACGGGCTGCTCCTCTCCGTTGCCGGCCGCTCGCATGCGCGAGCCGAGCCGAGCTCCGCACCCTCACCCCAGCACGGCGAACCCGATCCTGAGCACGGCCCTCGCAAGCCCGTCGCCGATGTTCTCGTGCTACGCGACGTGCACAAGAGCTACCCCCTGCGGGGGCGCGGGCTCGGCCGGCGCGCCGACGGCAAGGTCCGGGCCGTACGCGGCGTGAGCTTGCGGCTGGCCGCCGGCGAGACGCTCGGGCTGGTCGGCGAGTCGGGCTGCGGCAAGTCCACGCTCACCCGCATCCTCCTGGGCCTGGAGAAACCCGATTCGGGGTCCGTGCTCGTGCGGGACCGCGACCTGACGGCCGGCGACGGCCGCAGGCTGATGGGACTGCGGCGGCAGGTGCAGCTCGTCCTGCAGGACCCGTACGCCTCGCTCAACCCCCGGCACACCGTCGGCCGCCTGGTGGCCGAGCCGCTGCGCATCCATGGGCTGGCGGAGCCGGGCCAGATCGAGCGCAAGGTGGTCGAACTGCTGGAGCTGGTCGGGCTTGACCCGGCCATGACGGCCCGGCTGCCGCGCGACTTCTCCGGCGGTCAGCGCCAGCGCATCGCCCTGGCCAGGGCCCTGGCCGTGGACCCGTCGGTGCTGGTGCTGGACGAGCCCGTATCCGCGCTGGACGTCTCGCTCCAGGCACAGATCGTCAACCTGCTGCTCGACCTGAAGGACCGGCTCGGCATCGCATACCTGCTGGTCGCCCACGACATAGCCGTGGTCAGGCACATGAGCGACCGCATCGCCGTGATGTACCTGGGTCAGATCATGGAGGAAGGCCCTGCCGACGAGGTCTGTGCCAAGCCGCTGCACCCGTACACGGCCGCACTGCTGTCGGCGGTGCCCGAGCCCGATCCCGCGCTCGAACGCCGGCGGAGCCGGGTGGCGATGTCCGGGGAGGTGCCCAGCCCGCTGGCGCCGCCCTCAGGCTGTCCCTTCCACACGCGATGCGCCCTGGGGGTGGGGCGGGAGATCTGCCGCACGGAGCGGCCGGTCGCGCACGAGGTCGCACCGGGCCGCTGGTCGGCCTGCCACTTCAGCGAGGAGACGGCATGAAGATCACCGACATTCGTGCGGCACCTGTCCGGGGTGGGCGGCGCACCTATCTGTTCGTACTCGTCGACACCGACGAGGGCGTGCTCGGCATCGGCGAGTCGGGGCTCGCCAGTCGCGGGGCGGCGGTGTGCGGGGCGCTCGAGCACCTGCGGCCGCTGCTGATCGGCCAGGACCCGCTGCGCACGGAGCAGCTGTGGCAGGTGATGTCGCGTGGCGGATTCTTCCCCGCCGACCGGGTGCTGGCCTCGGCTATCGCCGCCGTGGACATCGCGCTGTGGGACATCAAGGGCAAGGCGCTGGGCGTGCCCGTACACGTCCTGCTGGGCGGGCGGGTCCGCGACCGCGTCCCGTGTTACGCGCACGTACGGGCGGACGGAAGCGATCCGACCGGGATCGCGCGGGCCTGCGCGGAGCTGCGCGGGGCGGGGTGGCGGGCGCTGCGGCTGGCACTGCCCGCGCCCGGGGAGGCGTTCGAGCCGCGCGCGGCGGTACGCGCGGGCGTCGAGTGTTTCGCGGCGGCCAGGGAGGCGGTCGGCGAGGACGTGGACCTGGTTCTCGACGTGCACACCCGTCTCGACCCGCCCGAGGCGGTGCAGCTCTGCCGCGAGCTGGAACCTCTGCGCCCGCTGTTCGTGGAGGACCCGCTGCGGTGCGAGAACCTCGGCGCCTACCGCAGGCTGCGCGAGCGCACGGCCGTGCCGCTGGCGGCCGGCGAGCAGCTGGCGTCGAAGTGGGAGTTCCGGCCGCTGATCGAGGAGGAGCTGGTCGACTACGCCCGGATCGACCTGTGCATCGCGGGCGGGCTCACCGAAGCCGCGAAGATCGCAGGCTGGTGCGAGACGCACCACATCCGCGTGGCCGTGCACAACCCCCTCGGCCCGGTGGCCACCGCCGCGGCGCTCCACTTCAACCTGGCGTGCACCGCGTTCGGCGTCCAGGAGCAGCCCTACATTCCCCGCGGCCTGCTGGCCGAGGTGTTCACCACGGCACCGGAGTGGCGCGACGGGAGTCTGCTGCCGCTGGCGGGGCCGGGCCTCGGCCTGCAGGTCGACCTCGACGCGCTGGCGGCCGCCCATACGTCTGTCTGGAACGAGCCGCCGCGCCTGTTCCGCGGCGACGGTTCCTTCACGAACTGGTGAGAGGCATGGACTTTCCTGAACTCTTGGTCATCTACCGTGGCCTGGCCCCCTGCGACGTCCTCGCGGCCAGCGACGCGCTCCACGCCGCGGGGGTGACGGCCTTCGAGACGACCATGGACAGCCCCGGCGCGCTCGACTCGATCGCCGGGCTGTCGCGACGCCTCGGCGGCGGCGCGCTGGTCGGGGCCGGGCAGCGTACGAACGATCGGCCACGTCAGGGCGGCCGCGGACGCCGGCGCGTCGTTCCTGCTCTCGCCTCACTTGGACGAGGACCTGGTCGCGGCGACGAAGGCGGCCGGGCTGGTCTCGATCCCCGGAGCGTTCACGCCGACCGAGGTCGTCCGGGCACACGCCGCCGGCGCGGACCTCGTCAAGATCTTCCCCATCGCACCCGCCGGCGCCGCGTACGTCGAGCAACTGCGCCAGCCGCTTCCCGACGTGCCGCTGCTGGCCACCGGCGGGGTCACCGCCGAGCTCGGCAGGCAGTGCCTTGTGGCCGGCTGCGCGACGGTGGGCGTCGGTGCCGGGCTGATCGACGCGGACGCCGTCAGGGACAGGGACTGGAACCGGCTGGCGGGCGGCGCGCGCCGCTACCTGGCCGCGCTGCGCGACAAGGACGAATGACGGAGAAGGGACCGATCATGCAAGACGACATCTCCGGGGTACGCCTGAGCGGCCGCCCCCATGCCGGTGACGGGCCGCGTTACGAGGTGGTCGAGCCCGCGACCGGGCGGCCGATCGGGCACATCGCCGCGGGCACCGGCCGCGACGCCGCACGCGCCGTGGACGTCGCCGCCGCCGCGCTTGAGGAATGGCGCGCCACACCGGCCCCGCGACGGGGCGCCGTGTTACGCGCGATCGCCGGGCGGCTGCGCGCCGCCAGCGGCCTGGCCGAGACCGTCGCCCGCGAGACCGGCAAGTGCCGCCGTGAGGCGAGCGCCGAACTCGCCCTGGCCGCGGACTACTTCGACTGGTACGCGGGCCTCGCGCACACCCTCACCGACCAAGTGCTCTCGGTACGCCCCGGCCTGCGGCACCACGTGCGCACCGGACCGATCGGCGTGGCCGCCGTGCTGACGCCGTGGAACTTCCCCGTCTCCATTCCGGCCCGCAAGATCGCGCCCGCTCTGGCCGCCGGTTGCGCCGTGGTCTTCAAGCCGTCCGAGCTGTCGCTCCTGTCCAGCCTCGCCTTCGCCGAGCTCTGCGAGTCCGAGCTCCCCGAGGGCCTGCTGAACACGGTGGCCGGGGACGGTCCGGAGATCACCGGCGCCTGGCTGGACGATCGGCGCGTGTGCCTACTGCACTTCACCGGCTCCACCGCCGTCGGACGGAGCATCGCACGGGCGGCCGGGGCGGCCCTCACACCCGTGGTGATGGAGCTGGGCGGGCGCGCGCCGTTCATCGTGCTGCCCGATGCCGACCTCGACGAGGCGGCGGACACGCTGATGGTGGCGAAGTTCCGCAACAACGGGGCCTCGTGCATCGCCGCCAACAACGTCTGGGTCCACGAGGAGGTACGCGCCGACTTCCTCGACCGCCTCGCCGGGCGGATCTCGGCCCTGGTTCCCGGCGACCCGCTGGACGAGCGCACGACGCTCGGCCCCGTACGCACCCGCGAGATGGCCGCGCGTCTGGAAGGTCTCATCGCCGCGCTGGACTCGGCAGGCGCGCGGGTGCACCGGGGCCGGCGGGTGGAGGCGAGCGGCTGGTACGTGCCACCGGCGCTGGTCGTCGATCCGGCGGCGGACCGGCCGGAATGGCGCGAGGAGGTCTTCGGCCCCGTCGCGCTGGTCCGATCCTTCACCGACTTGAAGGAGCCGATCGCCGACCTCTCGGCCACCGCGCACGGCCTGGCCGGGTACATCTGCACCGGCGACACCGCCGCGGGCGCGGAGCTGCTCGCAGGGCTCGATGTGAGCATCGCGGGTGTCAACGTGGCCACCCCCGCCACGCCGGAGATCCCCTTCGGCGGCCGCGGCGACAGCGGCATCGGCTACGAGGGCGGGCTGCCCGGCCTGCTGCCGTTTCTCGCCCATCAGAGCATCGCGGTGCCCCGCCCATGACCGCCGAGCTGGTGCTCGACGCGCACGCGACGGTCGCGGAGAGCCCCGTTTGGGACCCAGGAAGGCAGGGGCTGTGGTGGGTGGACATCCCAGCGGGGCGGGTGCACCGCTTCTCCCCCGCCACCGGCGAGGACGTGAGCTTCGCCGCGGGCGAGCCGACCGGCGCCGTGGCCACCCGCCGCGACGGCGGTCTGCTGCTGGCGACGGCGACGGGGATCATCGGCTGCGCCGCGGACGGCTCGGGACGTACGGTCCTGCACGGGGTGGACACCGACCCGCCGGGCGGGCGCTGCAATGACGGCAAGGCCGACCCGTGGGGACGCTTCTGGGCCGGGACCCTGCTCCCCGGTGCCCAAGGCGCGGGCGCGCTTTACCGCCTCGACCCCGACAGCACGCTCCACACCATGGTGACCGGCGTCTCGGTCTCCAACGGCCTCGGCTGGAGCCCCGACGGGCGCACGTTCTACTACGCGGACTCACCGACGGGCGGCGTGGACGCCTTCGACCACGACCCGCAGACGGGCGTGCTCGGCAACCGGCGCCGCCTGATCGACGTCGACCGCGGCCGCCCCGACGGGCTGACCATCGACGCCGAGGGATTCCTGTGGGTAGCGCTGTGGGAGGGATGGGCCGTGCAGCGGTTCTCGCCGGAGGGCCGGCTCGTCAGAACCGTCGAGATCCCCGTGCGCAAGGTGACGAGCTGTGCCTTCGGCGGCCCCGGCCTCGACACCCTCTACGTGACCACCGCCCGCGTGGGCCTGTCCGAGGCGGAGCTGCGCGAGCAGCCGCACGCCGGAGGAATCTTCGCGGTGACGACCGGAGCGCGGGGACAACGCCCAGCGGTGTACGGCTGATCGACCGGCTCGAATCCCGTCATGACGATCGCGCGCCAGCGATCAGGGCGTCGATGCCGTCGTCTTGGTGCCCACGAGGCGGACCAGGCTCGTCTCGCCACAGATTGAAGATGTGAAGCGGAGATACCAATGAATGGGAAAGCGACAGATCGCTTGCGGACGACGAGCTGGAGAGATCGGGACACTGGCACGGATTTATCTCCTGAGAGCATTGCCGCCGGCGAATGCGATCTCTCTACCGGTGGACGTGTGGTCGATCTCGGTGTGGCTGTTCTGAGCGTCATGAGACTTCGCCCGGTACGCCTTCAGCGAGAGGCCCACCCCGTGCGGGCCCGCGACGAGGACATCGTCCAACTCATCCTGCCCATGCACGGCACCGTCAACGCCACATGGGCTGGCCGACAGGACACAGTGAACGTGGGCGACCTCTACGCCCACGACCTCACACACCTCGAAGAGATGAACCTGCAACCCGACGGACGAGACACCCTCGAATTGGCCCTGGTCACCATCCCCAAACCAGTGCTCCCCCTACGAGGCGATGCAATGACACCCCTGCTCGGACAAGGCATGCCGGTCGACAACGGAGTAAGCGCACTACTCAAACGATTCATCCAAGACCTGGCCAACGAGAAACTGACACTCACCCCGGCCGACGGACAACGACTCGGAATGGTGCTGGTAGACCTCGTGACGGCGTGCTTCTCCAGCCTCCTCGAATCCAGGCCCATCCCACGACCAGGCTCCCAGCCACAAGCTCTCACCCAACGCATACGCGCCACCATTCAACGCCATCTCCACGACCCCGACCTCAGCCCACGCTCCATCGCCGCCGCACACCACATCTCCGTCAGCTACCTGCACCGCCTCTTCCAACAGCACGGCCACACCGTCTCAGCCTGGATACGCGACCAACGACTGGAACGCGCCCGTCGCGACCTCGCCGACACCGCCCTGACCGACATCCCGATCCACGCAATCGCCACCCGCTGGGGATTTCGCCGCGCCGCCGACTTCAGCCGCGCCTTCCGCACGGCCTACGGCCAATCGCCGCGCCAGTTCAGGTCGTCCCCACTGAGCACCTGAACGCGCGGACAACGACGAATAGGCCGCACCGCAGCACAGCACGGCGGTGAGGGCGTAGGCACCACACAGTCCCACGGTGGCCGAAGCGGTGACACCGAGCTCGGACACCCATCCGTCAGGAGGAATCCGCCGCCCTGACCCGCGGCGATGCCGGCGATCGCGACACCCATGGCCCGTCCCCGGTAAGCCGGATCCGTCCGCTGGACGAACATCGCGTTGAGCGGGGTGCCGAACGAGCACCCCACGCCGCAGCAGAACAGCAGGAGGAGAACCACAGGGGCCGGCGGGTGCGCGAGCATGGGCAGCAGCGCGACCCCGGGGAGCACGGCGAGCGGCGCCAGGATGCGGTCGCGGACGGAGGAGGGGATCCAGCTGATCAGGATCATCGCCCCGGTCGCGTAACCGAGGGCGATCGTGGCCATGAGCATTCCGGCAAGCGACGGGCCACCGCCTGGTTCACGCGCGAGAGGATAGGCGATCGCCTCGACGCCGAAGGCCGGCACCAGCCATACCAGGAGAAGGCAGCCTCGCAACCAGGGATCGGTGAAGACGTAGCGCATCCCTTCCACCGCGTCTGCGAGGGGCGACCAGCGGACGCCGCGGTTTCCCGGCGCGGGCCGAGGCCTGATCCCTCGCCAGATGAGCATCGCGGAGATCGCGAATGTCACGGCGTTCACGAGCAAGGCGCCCGTAGGTGTGATCAGCAGGACGGTGGCGCCGCCGATCGCCACGCGGAAATGCATGACCGCAAAGGGTTTCGGCTGGACCAGACCGCAGGTATCCACCGGCGAGCACGCATTGCTCGCGGGGAACGCCCGCCGCTACGGCCTGGCCGACTCCGAAGCCGCCGCGCAGCTACGGCTACCACGTCCCGGACGAGCCGGAAGAAGTACGAGCCCAGGCGGACAGGGCGGCGTGGGCCGATCGTTTGAGCGATGATGAACGGTCCGCGCTGTTCGACGAGGGCGGGTGCGTGGACCAGGCGGACTCCACTTTGCGGAAAGGCGCCGGCGACCGGAACTTCTCATGGTTCACCGACCTGGAATACAAAGCGGTCGACCGTTCCGCGGAAGACCCTGCGGTGGCATCGGCCATCAGGGCATGGAGTGACTGCATGCGCGACAACGGCTTCGACTACCGAACTCCGCGGGCCGCGGTGGCGGATCGGCGGCGCGTTACGTCAGCAACGCGCAGCGCGTTCTCGACTCAGAAACTCGCTGATGCTCCGCAAATGATCGCTCGGGCGCGTCTCCTTGAGGGCCGCAGGCGCCGGTCCGCGCGCCACGACGCTACCCGCGGGAACGGCGGTGACCGCAGCAGGTCACCGCCCTTTCCCGCCCCGCTCGAGTAGACGCAACACCAACAACGTGTGCGTTCCGCGCTAAAGCTGCGTTGTTGATTCTCGGTAGACTCCCGATCGAGAGGGAAGGCCAATGAGGATTGGACGTGTGATCGACTCAATAACGGTCGCCACCACTGTGACGGCCACCGTCGCATTAACTGGGTGAGCACCCGCGGCCGCGGACGATGACGGCCAATGCAGCGGCGGATGGGTCTGCCTGTACGAAAACGAGGACTTCAACAAGGACAAGGATCTTTGGGGCGACCACTGGCGCAACTTCCAGGAAAACAAGAGGAACTTCAGAGATTTCAACTGGCGCAACTCCTGGGGTGCGGACAGCGGCGACGGCATGGACAACGAGACCAGTTCGGTCAGAAACAGGAGCGGTTGTTACGCCGTGCTCTACCAGGACGTTGGATACGAGGGTGCAGAGACCTGGGTGAAACCAGGTGCAAGATATGATGACGACAAGCTGTCGAACAATTCCGTCGGCGACAACCGGGCGAGTTCACTTCGGGTGATCTGCTGACTGAATCTCGGTGCCACGAATTCACCTCATCACGGCATTATCGAAGCAGTCCCCGGCCCTGCCCATCGACGGCGACCGCCGGCCCGCGGAGCAGCGCGACGACCTCACTCAGCGGCGCGCCTGCCCGCGGCATCTCAGGCCGCCTTGATCCCCATCATCCGGCGTGCCACGACGAAGTAGCCAGAAGGCGGCGACCCGGCCCGCAGGCCGGTTTCAGCTACGCTGTGCTGCCTTGCCCTTGTTCGCTGCATGGAGGCTGAGGGCAATCGTGACGAGACCGACGATCGCCGATGTCAACGTCACGTCCCAGTTGTCGTCGTACGTCCCGTACGCCCACGGGGCGGTGAGCATCAAGGTGCCCCACACGGTATTCACCCATTTCACCCAGACCATGGCCGGTCTCGCGAGAGCTACGACGGCGGTGCCGACGATGAGGATTCCAAAGGTGAGCAGTGTGCCGGTGGCTCCTTGCTCGCCGTCGAACCAGAGTGGGGAGAGAATCCCGTAGAGGCCGGCGGCCAGGATCGCCCAGTCCTGCCAGCATGACCATGCTTTCATATCAACCTCCGCGCAGACCGGAAATCTCCGGTCAGCTGATTCCAGAAACCGTTGGTCCGTCCGGCTGTTCCGCTCCGGGACGGAGCCATCATTCCCGCGTTTCGTGTTCGGGTTGTGGCAGCGCGGCGGGGCGGGTGCCATGCCCCTTGTGGCCGCGACGATCGTGGCCGTGTGCGCCGCCAGCCCGGCGTCACCGGAGGACGCCTCGCCGGTGTACCGCGTGGCAGTACAGCCAGAGACCGACGGTCAGCACCCACACGCCGATGTCGATGAGGGAGAACCTGGGGCCGAGGATGGCCCATCGATCCATGAATCCGAACGTGATGACGAGCAGGCACAACTGGGACGTCGCGGCGATCAATGCGGCCAGGGTCGCCCGGCGGGAGCGGAACAGCAGCAGCACGGCCGCCGCGAGGCCGGCGGCGATGTTGATGGTCCAGAAGATGGCCGGGATCGCCGGATAGTCAGTGAAGTATGCGATCTGGGCAGGCCCGTAGCCCTGTTCGCCGAAGTACCCCTGGTTCAGGGTCCTGGTCAACATGTAGTCACGCGCACCGACGAGGTAGAGGGCCAGTAAGACGAGCCCTACCACCCACAGATGCCACGGTCTTGCTGCACGACGTTGCCGATCCTGCTCAGCCTGGCCCATTGGCCTCTCCCCGATTGTCGAACGTTGCGGCGGGCGGCTCTCCGAGGACGGTCTCGACCAGGCCGACCGCCATCTCCTTGGGGGTAGGACGGCGATACCCTTGCCGACGTCGGCGAGCAGCAGCAGGGTGTCGCCCGGGCTGATCCCGAACATGTCACGGATGTCCTTCGGGATGACGATCTTACCCTTCTCGCCGACCCTTGCGGTGCCCGCGTGGCCGTCGGCCACCCTCCGCTCGCGACGGTGGCCGACGACGAGCTTTGGCTGTGCTCGACAGCCAAACCCCCGGCCCGCTCCAAGACCGCGATCGGCCAGCTGGTCTCCCGCTGTGACGTCGTGCGGAGACGACGCTCCAACCTTTACAGGATCTTGTGTAAGACCGCGCGGGCTGAGGAGATCAGCAAAATGTGATGCAGGTGGGGTGCGCAGGCATGTAGAGGCGCCCCGTTTCGTCACCGGAGCCGTCTATCGTCGCGAACATGAGCGCTCAACCATCCTCGCGCCGTCGTTGAGCTGCGTCGTTTGCCCCGAGCGTACGTTTCCGGTCCGTTGCTCTTCGACCCCGCAGCGGCGGCGCTGCGGCGTGTACGTGGTCGAGGCCGGCCGGCTTACGGGTGAAGTGCCGCGACGGGGCGGTCACGTACTCCGCGTAGCCGCCCGCCTTGCGCGGGAAGCGCGGCATGCCGAAGACCTCGTCACCCGGTCGGAAGCGGGTGACCCCGGGACCAACCGCCTCCACCACCCCGGACACGTCCCAGCCGAGGATGGCGGGCGGATCGTCCAGCAGCCTGCCGTGCGTCCGTGACTTCCAGTCCGTCGGGTTGACTCCGGCAGCGTGCACCCGGACCAGGACCTCCGTCAGCATCGGCTCAGGACGGTCCACCTCGGCCAGCCTCAGCACCTCAGGGCCGCCCGGGGACTCCTGGATGATCGCGCGCTGACCCGAGGCACTGGATGCCGCGATCGGCACCCGCCTTACGGCGTAGGTCGATGACACCGGGAAGGTCGGGCCCAGCGCCGATGGCCGCTGCCACCGTCACCAACCACCTCGCCCATCGGCCCACGCTGTTCACCTGAATGCGGCGGTCCTACCCGACCCAGAGGTGGATTTTCGTCGGCCACCCGACCTCGGGCGTTAGCCCGTCTTCGCGTGTCTGCCCGAGACGCTCTTGCGAGACCTACGAGTTCTGGGAGTAGGTGTTGGTGACGGCGGCGATCCGGTCGGCGCTGGTTGTCTGATCCTCGGCGTCATTTCCGAGGTCAATGCCACCGGACAGCCAGCCGCCATCGATGGTGAGCACGCTGCCGGTGATGAATGACGCGCTCTCACTGGCCAGGAACGCGACCAGGTTGGCAACCTCCTCGGTGCGCCCCGGCCGGCCCAGCGGAAACCGGCTGGCGACGCCGAGCTCCTCGCCCAGCCTCCGCATGAGATCGTTGCTGGCGATGTATCCAGGGCAGATGGCGTTGACCCGGATACCGACCGGCCCCAACTCCAGCGCAGCCGACTTGACCAGACCGATCACACCGTGCTTCGACGCCGCGTACGCCGGTGACATCCGCACACCGGTGAGCCCGGCCGCCGACGAAGTGACCACAACCGAGCCACCGCCCACGTCGCGCATCGCCCGACCCGCTGCCTGCAGACCGAGCAGCACGCCACGCAGGTTCACCGCCATCGTGCGGTCCCACTCCTCCAGCGGGTAGTCCAGAACACCGGCCCAGTGCCCTGTCGCAGCGTTGAGATGTGCGATATGCACCGCGCCGTAACGGGCAACCGTCTCGCGGACCATCGCCTCGTTGTCCTCCGGAGATGCCACGTCGACCAGCAACCCGAACGCCTCCCCGCCGGCGGCCACGATCGTCTCGGCCGTCCGCTCAACTTTTTCGACGGTACGGCCGGCGCAGCACACCCGCGCTCCCAGGGAAGCCAGCGTTGCCGCGGTCGCCGCGCCGATACCGGACCCCGCCCCGGTCACGACCGCCACCCTCCCGGCCAGCGAAACCCTTCCTTGCTCCGTCATGGTCATTTTGATTGCTTCCTTTCCTGATCCGAGATCGAGTCCTCTTGGCAGGTGACAAGGAGGCCCACAGCGTCGCGCAGCTTGGTGGCTCCACCGACCCGGAAGACCACGGCGAGCAGTCCGACACTGGTCCACAGGGCGAGAATTCATGAGGTTTCTCCGTACGGGGGTTGCAGGCGATTCCCGCTCCGGGCAGCGGGGTCCGGCCGGTTGTCCTGGTTCGCGCGTCAGCCTGTCGTCCAAGGCCGGAGCTTCTCGGGGTTCAGTACCGACCAGATGCGCTTGATCCGGTCGCCTACGACGTCGAAGGCCAGTACCACCACGGTGACGCCGTCTTGCTGAAGCACCAGGCCGGGCTGGCCGTTGACCGTACGCTCCAGGATCGTCAGGCCGGGTGCCAGGCCGGCGACGGTGACGAAGGCACGCGCGATCCGCTCGCCGCCTTCCATCGGGCGCAGCATGGCGCTGACCAGGCCTCCGCCGTCGGCGGTCCCCATGGCGTCGGGGTCGAGGAGGCCGACGAGGGCGTCGATGTCCTTAGCCTCCCATGCCTGCTTGAACTCCCTGACGATGCTGGCCTGCCGGCCCGTCGGAGTCGCGGGACCCTGCGAGGCGCGAATCCGGCGGCGGGCCCGCCAGGCCAGCTGGCGGCAGGCCGCCGGCGTACGGCCGACGATCTCAGCCACTTCGGCGAAGGAGTAGCGGAACACATCGTGCAGGATGAACGTGACGCGCTCGGCCGGAGCCATGGCTTCGAGCACCACGAGGAAGGCCATGTTGACCGACTCGTCAAGGGTGACCCGGTCAGCCGGGTCGACCGGACTACCGCCCGGCCACCCGTTGCTCCACTCCGTACGATCGGGCAGCGGCTCCGGGATCCACTCGCCCACATACCTCTCGCGCCGGGCCCGTGCCGAGCCGAGCAAGTCGAGGCAGATGCGGCTGGCGACCGTGGTGAGCCAGGCGCCAGGCGATTCGATGGCCTCCTGCTGCTGCCGAGTCATGGCGTACCAGCGGGCGTAGGTCTCCTGGACGACATCTTCGGCATCGGCCAGAGAGCCGAAGAGCCGGTAGGCGAGATTGATCAGCTGGCGCCGTTCGCTCATGATCGCGCTCAGGCCCGGATCCAGCCGGCCGTCTCCTGGCTCGGATGGGGTGATCATGATATTGCCGACTCCTTTGGTCGCAACTGCCCTCACCGGTTCGACGAGTCAACGCGCCGAACTGTGAGATTGACGCGCCGCCTCACACTCCGAGGGGTTGCGTCGTCGTACCGCCGGGATGAAACATCGTTCCGCCAACGCCAACCTCGAGGTGATCTGACGCTGGAACGCGCCCTGCACACGCACGCGGGACCTCAACAAGGTCGGCCAGAGCCCTCGGTGGCGCTGCCACGGACTCAGCGGCACGTGTTCCGTCCTGCGTATCTTGAACTTCAGAGGTCGGAGATGGGACTGGGCTGCTGGAGTTCGTCCCACCCAGCCTGACGCAGATCGGCATCGCTATCCGTGCTGGCCGGGCTGGAAGTCGCCGTTCGCCCAGGCCTCGTCGCTGACACCACCGGCGGCGTCAGCGATGCGGGTGCCCTGTTCGGCCAGTTCCAGGGCGGCCCGCTCGGCCTCGGTAAAGACCTTCGCCTCCCGCCACGCCGCGACCAGGTTGAGGCGCACCGACGATTCCCCGGCGTGCGCGGCTTCCTTGGTGTGCATGTCGACGCAGACGCTGCAACCGTTGATCTGGCTGACGCGAAGCGCCACCAGCTCCTGCGTTGTAGCGGGCAGGGGCGAATCTTGTACGACCTTGCCCGCGGACAGGACATGCTTCAGGAGCTTCGCCGCGATCGGGCTGCCAAGAAAGTTGAGACGGGCGTTCACACTGTTCTCCGTGTCGTTTCGGCTGTACACCCCACCGACGACACAGCCCGGCCAGATGTCACAGCCAACCGAATGTGATCTGCGTCTCCCAGCTGCGACGCTACGGGCATGGTCGCTGGTGCTTCGCCCCAAAACGATCATTGGGTGGGCGCTGTTGCCGATTTGGATGGTGCTGATCGCGTTCGATCGACGCTCGGGAGGCCTGGTCAGGCAACCGGTCAGGGTCCGCAGGCTCACGGACCCAAAGACCAGAAGCTGCGGATCGTGCACCGCGGCACGACCAGCGCGGCATGTGAGTACTCGTGGAGGCGTTCATTGAGGATCAGGATCCGGTCCAGGAGTTCGCGGCGCAGGGTGCCGACACCACCTCGCGATGGTCGCAGCCACTGCCCTGATCACGCAGCAAAACCCCAGCTCACCGCACGAAACCGGATTTCCGAGCGGGACAGGTTCTCCCGGCCCATCCGGAGGACCGGCGATCGCACTGAGGGACGTGTGGCAGGTCGGCCCCGCCTGCGGCGCTTGAACGTCCAGCGGCGCCGCACCAAATCGGCATGCCAGCGCAACAACGTGCGTGCCCGGCGTTACGAACAGCCGCAGGCGACCGGGTGCAGGCACGCCGCCGGAGCCGGCCGCAGGAGGGCGGGCCGGCTCCAGGGTTCGGACGTCACATGGCGTTCAGACGCGGGTCCACTTCTGGTTGTTCTGGCCGTTGCAGGCCCAGATCTGCACCTTGGTGCCGTTGGCGGTGCCGGCACCGCTGACGTCCAGGCACTTGTTCGCCCCGACGGCAGTGACGCTGCCGTCGGCGTTGAACCGCCATTTCTGGTTGTTCTGCCCGTTGCAGTCCCAGATGATCACGGCGGTGCCGTCCGCCGTCCCGGCCCCGTTCACGTCCAGGCACTTGTTGCCGGACACCCGCAGCTCACCCGCGGCGGTCGACGTCCACTGCTGGTTGGGCTGCCCGTTGCAGTCCCAGATCTGCACCTGTGTGCCGTTCGTCGACGAGGCGCCGTTGAGACACCGGTTCGACCCCACACCCCGCAGCGCGCTCGTGCTGCCCGGGGGCGAGCCGTCACCCTGTCCGACGCCCCTGCCGTTGAAGGTGAACGAGTCCACATCGAACGAGTTCGCGGACGGCGCCTTGAAGACGACATGGACATTGCGGGTGCCGCCGGGATCGGTGACCTGCACCGCGGGCAGGGACACGTAGGTGTTCCATCCCCCGGTCGCCGGCACGGGGCTGGAGGCGATGAGGGCGCCGGTCGGCGAGTCGGCGTGCAGCTCGATGGACGCCCCGGTGTTGGACGGCGCCGAGACGCGGAAGGACACCGTGTCGATCCCGGACAGGTTGATCGGGCTGAAGGAGATCCAGTCGTTGTTGGAGATGTCGCCGACGCGCCTGCCGCCTTCGGCTCCGGGCTCATCGATCATCCGGATTCCGGACGAGCCGGTGAAGTGCTCGGCCTGCTTGTGCTTGGGCTGCAGGGTGATGCCGGCGCTGCCCTTCAGGCCGCCCTTGTCGGTGTAGTCGGCGGACAGGACATAGTAGACGTTCGAGGCCTCGTCATGGCCGGACGCGGTGGTCGTGACCGTCCCGGAGCAACCGGTGTACTGGCCGGTGTCGTGGGCGTGCTGGTCATGGCCGAGCGCGGTGATCACGTTGACCTTGGTGCAGTCGACGGCGCCGTCCTCGGGGTCGGTGACGTTCACCGTGTAGGCCACCTGGTCGCCGAAGTCGATGAACCCGCCGTCGGGCGGAGCCGAGAAGACGACCTTGGGACGGGTGTTGCCGACGACGATGGACAACGTGACGCTGCCCGTCTTCCCGCCGAGGTCCCGTACGGTCAGCTTGGCCGTGTACGTGCCGTTGGCGTTGTAGGTGTGGGACGGGTTGGCGCTGGTGGAGTTCCCGCCGTCGCCGAAGTCCCACGCGTAGGTGATCGCGTCGCCGTCTGGGTCGGACGAGCCGGCCGAGGAGAACGCCACCGTCAGCGGCGCCGCGCCCGAGTCGGGGTTGGCGCTCGCCTTGGCGAGGGGTGCGCGGTTTCCGGCTACGTAATCGATCCGGTAGATGCTGTCATCGGTGTTCGCGTGGCCGAAGCCGTTGCCCCAGTCGGCCATGTACAGGGCGCCGTCCGGACCGAACTTCATGTCGATCGGCGCATGCGGGGCGAGTTGTGCCGCAAAGGGGTTGATCTTCAGGAGATTGCCCGAGGAGTCCAGGCGGAACTCCTTGACGAAGTTGCGGCTCCATTCGTAGAAGAACGGCGTGCCATCGAAATACTCGGGGAACTTGCGGTCAGAGCCGCCGGTCGGGTCGTAGCGGTAGAACGGGCCGCCCATCGGAGCCGCACCGCCGCAGCAGTTGATCTCGGGGAACTCTGCCGAGACGTGGTAGTTGTACCAGACGGTCGCGGGCTTGGCCGCGGGCAGATTGCTCAGGCCGGTGTTGTTGGGCGAGTCGTTGACCGGTGCCGAGCAGTTGAACTTCGCGCCGGAGGTGTTGGTGGCGAAGTTGTAGTCGTTGAACGGGATGTTGTTGGCGACACAGTACGGCCAGCCGTAGAAGCCCGGCTGCTTGATCAGGTTCCACTCGACGGTGCCCTCGGGACCGCGGCTGGGGTTCGCGGCGCCGGCGTCGGGGCCGTAGTCACCCAGCGAAATCCAGCCCGTCACCTTGTCGACCGAGAAGCGGAACGGGTTGCGGAAGCCCATCGCGTAGATCTCCGGCCGCGTCTTGGCGGTGCCGGGCGCGAACAGGTTGCCGGACGGAACCGTGTAGGCGCCGTCGGGCTCGGGGTGGATGCGCAGGATCTTGCCGCGCAGGTCGTTGGTGTTGGCCGAGGACCGCTGGGCGTCGTAATGCTCCCGGCCCGGCCGCTCGTCGATCGGGGCGTAGCCGCTGGACCCGTTGGGATTGGTGTCGTCACCCGGACCGATGTACAGGTTCCCGCCCGGCCCGAACGCGAGGTAGCCGCCGGTGTGGCCGGGCTCGTCGACGTTGCGGTACGCCGGAACCTCGATGATCTTCTTCTCACTCGCCAGGTCGAGGCTGGTGCCGTTGAAGGTGAACCTCGATACCCGGTTCACCTCACCGCCATTGGACGGCGAATAGTTGACGTAGATCCAGCCGTTGGTGGCGAAGTTCGGATCCAGCGCCAGCCCGATGCCGCCGTCCTCGCCGCCGTCGTACACCGGCAGGGTGCCGATGACGCGTGTGCCCCCACCGTTGGCGGTGATCAGGTTCACCTTGCCCGAGCGCGAAACGTAGAAGACCCTGCCGTCGGCGGCCACGTCCAGTTCCATCGGCTGGTCCGGTGCGCCGTCGAGGGTCACCTTCTGGAACCGGGCCGCGACCGTGCCGCCGCAGTCACCCGGCGCCGCGCCCGCCGCCCACTTCACCGCACCCAGCAGGTGCTGTTTGAACGACGACTCCGAATAGGAGGACGCCTGGTGGCCCATCGCGGTGGCCCACACCCGGCCGCCCTCCGGGTTGTGACACCAGGAGATCGGGTGGTCGGCGCCCATCTTGTTCGGCCCCGCGTCATAGGTGGTCTCATCCGCGGTCACCAGCACGTGCACCGAGCCCCGCATGTTCTTGTCGAAGTTGTACCACTCCTCTGGGCGCACCCACCGATCCGGCAGGCCCTTCGTGGCGGGGTGAGCCTTGTCGGCCACCTTGGCGGTGCCCTGCAGGATCGCCGAATGCGCGGTCATGTGCGCGCCGGCCAGGACAACCTGGTCCCACCAGGGAAACTGCGCCTCGATGTTCATGTCGGTGGCGTTGTGGATCGCGACGATGCCGTGGCCGCCGCGCACATACGCCTGGAAGGCCTGACGCTGGGCGTCGTTGTCCCACACCATGCCGTTGGTCTGGAACATGATCACCGCGTCGTAGGTGTTCAGGGTCGCGGTCGTGAAGACGGCGGAGTCCTCGCTGTGGTCGAGCTGGAAGTTGTTGTCGGTCGCCATCTGCTGGAACATCGCGACACCGGCGGGGATGGAGTCATGCCGATAGGCGCCGCTCGCCGTCTCGGTGAACAGCAGCACCTTGAACTCCGGAGCGGCCGCGTGCGCCACCAGCGGCACCAAGGACACCGACAGCCCTAATAACGTTGCGGCCAGGGCGGGAAGCAGACGTGGTCTTCGCATGAAGGATCTCCTGGGGGGTACCGGCAACGGTCGGAGTTGACGGGTGCCTTGGCCGGCTCGGTGCGGGCCGAGTCCCGCAGCCGGGCCACTTCGACGATCTCCCCCGCACTCAGGCGGCGGGCGGGAGTCGTGCCGGGCGGCGCTTCGCACGGTGACGCCGAGCGTGACCATGCGACAGGTGTCGAATCGATTCGGAACGAAAATAGGTCTGCCCAACAAACCTGTCAAGCATGCTTATTTATCGCATCAGAGACCGGCTTTTCCTCTTACGCTGAGCGAAGGTCTCCTGCCTTATCGGAGATCGGCATTTCAGATGGCGTCTACCTGTCCCATCGGCTCTCACCTCGAACAAAAGTTGGCCGCATATTCCGAATTGACCAGGCGCCGATGAGTGTGAAACTTTCAAGCTCTATGCCGGGCGATCACCAGCGACCACCTCAGCCACGACACGGACACCGGCGGGCCGGGGCGCAGCGATGCGCCCCGGCCCCCGACGTTCAACTGTCAGCCGCCGATGACCGAGAGCATCTTGTCGGCGTCGCGGGTGAGCACCTGGCGCACCTCGGCGCGCGGGACCAGCTTCGCGTCCGCGGCGAGTCCCTTGAATTCGGTGAGGAGCCGCACCGCCCGGCCGTCGTTGCCGGACGCCTCCGCCCTGCGGGCCTGGGTCAGCTTGCTCGTCAGCTTGTCATGCGCGCCCGCTGACAGCCAGCTGGTGGCCCGGAAGCGGTCGAGCAGGTTCTGCATGTCCCGCAGCGAAGTGGTGACGTTGAACCGCACCGAGGTCGTCACCGCGTTCCCGGCATTGTCGGTCGAGGTCACCGCGATCGTGTGCGCCGCCAGCGTCTGAGTGAACAGCGGCAGCACCGAATCCGGCGTGTGCGGGGCGCCGTCGAGGGTGCCGGTCGTGCTGCGGACGCCCGAGGTGGCGTCCACGGCCTCCCAGCTGATCACCACGTCCTGGGAGTCGCCGTACACCTCCCCGTCGGCCACGCCCGACACGAGCAGGATGGGCTTGGTGGCGTCGATCTTCAGCACCGCCGCCTTCTCCTCCTCGACGTTGCCCGCCGCGTCGGCCGTGCGGTAGCGCAACTCGTGCTCGCCGTCGCCGTCCACCACCACGGCCGTTCCTGGGTACGCCGTCCAGGCGCCGCCGTCGAGCGAGTACTCGATGAGCTTGACGCCGGAGTGGGTGTCCTGCGCGGCCAGCTCGACCGGGACCGAGTCCTTGCTCCATCCGGTCTCGTTCGGCGCGGCGAACGACGCAGTGGTCTGCGGGGCGGTGGCATCGATCTTCATAGTGAGCGAGCGGGCCTGCTCGACGTTGCCCGCGCCGTCCCGGGAACGGTACTCGAGGGTGTGCGCCCCGTCACCGCTGACCGTGAACGGCGTGCTGTAGGGGGTCCAGGCGCCACTGTCGATCCGGTATTCGGTGGCGGCCACGCCGCTGCCGTTCTCCTCGTCCGCCGCGGTCAGGGTGATCTCGACCGGCGCGGCGGTATACCAGCCGTCCTTGCCGTTCGGCTCGGCCGGGTTCTGCTTCGCCGTGGTGGTCGGCGGGGTCTCGTCGACGGGGTCACCGCCTCCGCCGACCTTGGTGAGGCGGAAGGTCTGGTTGAGGGCGCTCGAGCAGTTCCACTGGATCACCGCGGCGCCGTCGGCCTGGGAGACGCCGTTGATGTCGACGCACAGCCCGGTCTTGGCGGAGACGATCTGGAAGAGGCCTTCGCCGCCGCCGGTCGGGACCATGGTGAAGTACTGGTTGGGTGCGTCGCCGCTGCCGGCCGCGTGGCAGGTCCACTGGACGAGCTGGGTGCCGGGCGTGGTCGTGCCGCCCGGGATGTCCGCGCACTTGCCGCTGCCGACGTTCTTGAGCTGGTAGCCGCCGGGCGCGGGCACCACTGGGCGTACGCCGGCGGATGTCAGAGAGGGTGAACGGGCGTCAGAGGGCGCGCAGGTAGGCGAGGCCGTCGGCGGCCAACGCGTCCTGGCTCTCCGCGAGGGGCCGCCAGATGGAGGCCGCGGTGGCGATGCTCTGGTTGTGCGCGGTGAAGGACTCGATGACGAGCGGCCCTTGATAGCCGACGTCGTGCAGGGCCCGGGTGAAGCCGGGCCAGTCGAAGCGGTCGGCCCCCGGCGTGCCGCGATCGGTGCCGCACACCTGCACGTGCGCGATCCGATCCGCCGCGACCCGCACTGCCTGGGCGGGGTCTTTCTCCTCGATGTTCATGTGGTACATGTCGAGTGCCAGGTGGCAGTCCTCGGGCAGCGCCTCCAGCGCCTGCTCGACGGTGTTGACGAGGCTGGTCTCATACCGGTTGAGCGGCTCGACCGCGAGCTTCACGCCGCGCTCGGCCGCGTGGTCCAGGACAGGCCGCAGATGCTCACGCAACTCGGTGTAGACCCCCCGGCGCTCGTCTGGTGACAGCCGCCACGTACGGCCGACCGAGGCGTACGCCGGCCCCCCGATCACCGGGGAGCCGACGGTCGCCGCCACGTCGACGCAGTGCCGCAGATAGTCCTGGGTTGCGCGGACCGTCTCCGGGGAGGCGGCCACGAGCTCGCGCCCCGGCGGCATGACCAGTACCACGGACGCCGCCAGCCCCTGCTCGGCCAGCACCGCCGCGGCCTTGTCCGGGTTCCAGTCGCCGGGTTGCTCGACGGGCAGCTCGATGACGTCGAAGCCCCACCCGGCGATGCGGGGCGCAAGCCGCGCCAGGTCGTCGTCGGTCAGCGGGGAGACCCAGACCCAGGTGTTCACTCCGATGGAGAACATGGCGTCCCTCTTCGTCGTCGGTTCGCGAAAGGAGCCGATCAGCTCTTCTTCCCGCCCCAGGTCTCGGGGAACCCGGGCAGGTCCTCACAACCGCACAGCGCGTAGTGCAGCGGCGGCATGTTGGGCTTGAGGTAGGTCGGCAGGTTCTCGCTGGTGACCTTCGGCTGCGGCAGGTTCCACATCTCGGGCACTTCCTCGCCCTTGAGGATCTTCAGCGCGGCGATGATCGGGGTGCGCCACTGGTAGGTCGGGTACGTGGGTGCGACGGCGGTGAGGCCCGCGTCCTTCCACTTCTGCAGGAAGTCCTGCTGGTCCTCGCCGTTGATCGGCGGCACCGGCAGGCCGGCGTCCTCGAACGCCTCGATCGCGGCCACCGCCGTGGCGCCCGCGTCCATCCAGACGCCGTCGATCTTGCCGTGCCGCTGGATGTAGTCGCTGACGATGCTCTTGGTCTTGGCGGCGTCGCCGTCGGTGAACTCCACCCCCGCCACCTGGAGCTTGCTCTTGTCGAAGACCACCTTCGCCGCCGACCAGCGGGTCTCCAGCACGTCCACGCCGGGCAGGATGCGCAGCGCCAGCACCTTCCCGCCCGCCGGCACCTTCTCGACCAGGAACTCGGCGGCATCGGCGCCGAAGGCGTAGCCGCCGATGGGCTTGATGAACGTCACCGGGCAGTCCGTCTCGACGCCCCGGTCGAACACGATGACGGGCACCTTCCCGCAGGCGGCCGTCACGGCGGGGGTGAGCGTGGCCGTGGTGTTCGGCGAGACGATCAGTGCGTCGCAGCCCTTGGCCTGCAGCTCGGCGATGTCGGAGATCTGCTTGTCGTCCTTGCCTTCGGCATCCAGCGCGGTGAACTTGGTGATCTCCTTGTGCAGGCCGGCCTCGGCCTGCATCGTCTTCCACCCGACCTGGCGCCAGGGGTTGTTGACCGCCGCGTTGGAGAAGCACAGGTGGTACGGCCCGTCCTTTTTGTACTTCGCCGTGTCGATCATCTTCGGCGCGATGGCCTGCTCCCAGGGCTTGTCCGTGGGGCCCTGCGGCGTCTGGGAGCGCATGGCCAGCTGGGCGTCGAAGTCCGCCTGCACGAAGAACTTCGACTGCGCGCCCGTGCCCGAACCTTGAGCGCTCTGGCTGGCGCTCGCGGCGGGCGCTGCGGGTCGGGTGGTTGCCGTCGGCTTGTCGGTGGTGCAGCCGGCCAGAGCGAGCGCGGCGAAAACGGCGACTGCGGCCTTACGACGCGGCATGGGCGTCTCCTCTTCGGGGGGTGAACTTCCGGGGAAGTCGGATGGCTCCCGCCGCGACCGCGGCGATGATGATGACGCCCTGCACGGTGAACTCCAGCGCCCCCGAGATTCCGTACAGGTTGAGCAAGGTGAACAGCGCCTCCAGCGTGACGGCCCCGGCCATGGCGGCCAGCGCGGAGCCGCGGCCGCCGCCGAGCACCACGCCGCCGAGGACGACCGCGGTGATGGCGGAGAACTCGAGTCCCTGGCCCACCTGCGCCGAGACCCCGGCGAAACCGCCGAGCAGGATCGCCGCGACGGCCGCGGCCAGACCGGAGAGCATGAAGGCGAAGATCTTGGCCCGGTCGACCCGGACCCCGGACAGCGCCGCGGCACGCTCATTGTCACCGGTGGCCATCAGCGTCTTGCCGAAATCGGCGCGCATGAGCCAGATCGCCGCCGCGCCCACGGCCAGCAGGATCAGCACCGACCACGGCAGCGGCCCGAGGCCGCCCCGGCCGAACACCCGGAAGCCCTCCGACAGCGCACCACGCGGCGCGCCGCCCGTCCAGAGGAAGACCGCCCCGCTGAGGATGAGCAGCATGCCGAGCGTCACGATGAACGACGGCACCCGCAGCTTGGTGGTAAGCACGCCGTTGACCAGTCCGGCGAACAGCCCGACGACGATCAGCAGGGCGAGGACCGGCCAGGTGGCGGACTCGTCGCCGTCGATGAGCCGCGCGGCGATCACCACTTCGGCCGTCACCAGCGAGCCGACCGACAGGTCGAACTCGCCGGAGACGATGACGAAATACTGTCCCGCGGCGAGGATCACCAGCGGCGCGGCCCGTTTGAGGAAGGCCAGGAACCCGGCGGGCTCCAGGAAGAAGGGGTTGGCGACCGCGATCGCGGCCAGCAGCACCACGAGGACCGCGAGGATGGGAAGTGTCCGCTTCATGCCGACCGCCTTGTTCCGCGCCGGGCGTAGACGGCCACCGCGATGACGATGACCACGCCGCGGACCACGTCCTTGACGAAGGAGTTGACCTCGAGCTGATTGAAGACGGTGTCCAGGACGGCCAGCAGCAGGACCCCGCCCACGGTTCCGGCGACCCCGCCCTTGCCTCCGGCCAGCGCGGTCCCGCCGAGCACGACCGCGGCGATGGACTCCAGGTCGTAGCCGCCGTCGGTGCCCACCGTGGGCGCCCCTGCCCCGAGCCTGCTGGCCAGCAGCAGGCCCGCGATGCCGGCGCAGACCGAGCAGAGCACGTGGGTGAGCACGATGACCCGCCCCGTACGGATCCCGGACAGCCGGGCGACCTCCTCGTTCCCGCCCACCGCGTAGATCCGGTACCCCAGCCGGGTCCTGCTCAGCAGGAACCAGGCCACGACCGCCACGCCCGCCCAGAGCAGGGCGGAGATGGGGATCGGCCCGATGCGGGAGTAGCCGAGGAGCTGGAACGACTCGGGCACCTTGCCAGCCGGGCCGTCGTACAGGTGGTCGACGATGCCCTTGATGATCAGGGCGACGCCGAGCGTGGCGATGAAGGCGTGGACCTGGAGCCTGGTGATGACCAGCCCGTTGACCAGCCCCACCAGCGCGCTGATCGCCAGCACCGCGGCGACGGCCGGCACGATGCCTCCGTCCTGGCCCGCCATGATCTCCGCCGCGACCAGCGAGGACAGGCTGATCAGGTACGCCACGGACAGGTCGAGCGACCCGGCCAGGATCGCCAGCGTCTGCCCGATCGCCACGATGCCGAGGGCCGCCGAACGCTGCTGGATCCCGACGACGCTCTCCATGGTGAGGAACTGGTCGCCATCGAGCGCGGCGAGGGCCCAGCCGACCGCGACCAGGCCGAGCAGCGCGAGGAACACCACCTGTGTGGGTTCGCGCAACAGCGCCGCCAGGCCGCCGTGCGCCTCGCCGCGGCGGGCGGGACGGCGGACGCGTACGAGCAGGTTCATTCAGGCCACCTCTCCCGCGGCCAGGCGCATGATGGCCTCCTCGGAGGCCCCTGCCGGCAGCGTGCCCGCGATGCGGCCGTCGCGCAGGACGACGACGCGATCGCTCATGCCGATGAGCTCGGGCAGCTCGGAAGAGATCATCATGATGGCCATGCCGTCATTCGCCAGCTCGCGCATCAGGTCGTGGATCGCGGCCTTGGCCCCGACGTCGACGCCCCGGGTCGGTTCGTCGAACAGCAGCACCCGCGGCGCCGTCGTCATCCATTTGGCGAGCACGACCTTCTGCTGGTTGCCTCCGGACAGGTAGCGGACCTCCTGGTCCTGGCGCGGAGGCGAGAGGCGCACCCGTTCGAGCAGGTCGCGGAGGCCGTTGCGGCCCTTGGCGCCCACCGCGCGGGCGACGAGCAGAGCGTTGTCGCGCACGGACTGGCGCAGCGCGAGCCCTTCGGCCTTGCGGTCCTCGGTCACCAGCCCGATGCCCATGGCCACGCCTTCCCGGACCGAAGTCGGGCGCGACGGGGTCATCTCGCCCGTGGTGAACGGCTCCGCGCCGAAGATCGCTTTGGCGAGTTCGGATCTGCCGGATCCCTGCAGGCCCGCGATGCCGACGATCTCCCCGGCACGCAGTTCCAGATCGATGTGGCGGAGCTTGTGGTTGCCCGCTCCGCGCAGGTTGAGCCGTACCTCGCCGGCGCCGGCCGAGCGGGGTGGGAAGTAGGTGCCGAGGTCGCGCCCCACCATCAGGCGGATCAGCTCGTCGGGGGTCACCTCGCCGATCGGGAGCGTGGTGACGCGCGAGCCGTCCTTGAGCACGGTGACGCGGTCGGCGAGGTCGAAGACCTCGCGTAATCGGTGTGAGATGTACACGACGGCGATGCCGCGTTCCCGCAGCCGCCCGATCAGCCGGTAGAGCAGCTCGACCTCGTGCTCGGCGAGCGCCGCGCTGGGCTCGTCCATGACGACGAGCCGGGCGTTCACCGACAATGCCTTGACGATCTCGACGACCTGCTGCTGGGCCACCGACAGGCGCTTGACGGCGTCGCGGGGGCCCAAGGAGTCCTCGCCCAGCTCGTCGAGGAGCCGCGCGGCCGCCTCCTCCATGGCGACCCGGTCGACCAGGCCCCGCCTGACGGGCTCGCGCCCCAGGAAGACGTTCTCGGCGACGGTGCGCTCGGGCAGCAGGTTGAATTCCTGGTAGATGATCGCGATGCCGGAGCGCTGCGCCTCGAGCGGATGGCCGAAGGAGACGGGCCGACCGTCGATCTCGATCGTGCCCTCGTCCGGCGCGTGAACCCCGCAGACGATCTTCATCAGGGTGGATTTGCCGGCGCCGTTCTCGCCGACGACGGCGTGGACCTCGCCGGCCGTCACGTCCAGGTCGACTCCGGAGAGCACCCGCACGCCCAGGAAGCTCTTGCCGATGCCGCGCATGCTCAGCACTCGGTCCGCCTCCCCGCTCCGGGGCTACCGGCAAGTTGCGGGCTTATATCCCTCATGTTGCGGGATGCTAAGCGGGCTTATGTCGACGGTCAAGCAAAAGTTCCCACCGGTACGACATAATCTGGAGGAGATCACGAAAGATGTCGTCCCGACGAACGGAGCAGGTGTTGACTGAGAGTACGCCGATCGACACCAGTGGCTCGGCCACTGGCGCAGGGGTCCTGCTCTCGATCCTGCGCGACGGGCGGCCCCGCACCCGCGCCGAGCTGGCCCAGCTCACCGGATGGGCCCGCTCGACGCTGTCGCTCCGGCTGGACGCCCTGCTCAATCAGCGCCTCGTGGCAGCGACCGACGATGCGATCCAGTCCGGCGGGCGTCCCGCGACGACGTTCGCCTTCAACCAGAGCGCACGGGTCGTGCTGGCGGCGGACCTGGGCGTGACGCACGCCCGGCTCGCCGTCACCGACCTCGCGACCGCCGTGCTCGCCGAGCGCAGTGCCGAGATGCCCGTCGACCGGGGCCCGGTGCCCGTGCTGACCTGGCTCGTCGAGAGCTTCCACGAGTTGCTCGGCGAGTGCGGACGCGGCATCGCCGACGTGTGCGGCATCGGCGTCGGCCTCCCCGGCCCGGTGGAGCACGACACCGGCAGGCCGGTCAACCCGCCGATCATGCCGGGGTGGGACCGCTTCGCGGTGCCCGAGTGGCTGAGCGCCCGGCTCGGCGCCCCGGTGCTGGTCGACAACGACGTGAACATCATGGCGCTCGGCGAGTACTGGGCGATGCGATCGCAGGTCAAGCACATGATCTTCGTCAAGATCGGCACCGGTGTGGGCTGCGGGATCATGAGCGAGGGCCGCCTGCATCGCGGCGTCCAGGGAGCGGCCGGCGACATCGGCCACATCCGGGTCCCGTCGTACGAGGATGTCGTCTGCCGTTGCGGCAACACCGGATGCCTGGAGGCCGTGGCGGGCGGTGGCGCGCTGGCCGCCCGCCTGCGCGCGGCGGGTGAGGACGCCTCCGACAGCCGCGACGTCGTCAGGCTGGTGCGAGCGGGCAACGTCTCCGCGATCCAGGCGGTCCGGCAGGCCGGCCGGGAGATCGGCACGATCCTGGCCTCGGTCGTCAGCTTCTTCAACCCCTCGCTCATCGTCATCGGCGGCGACCTCGCGGAGGCGGGCGAACACCTGCTCGCCGGCGTCCGCGAGGTGGTCTACAGCAGGTCTCTGCCGCTGGCCACGCAGCACCTCGGCATCCTGGCGAGCGAGCTCGGCGACCGCGCGGGCATCACCGGTGCGGCGGTGATGGTGCTCGAGCACGTGCTGGCGCCCGAGGCGGTGGACCAGGCGGTGATGGCCGTAAGCAGCTGATGATAAGACAGCCGTTGGGCGTCCTTATGCTTGACCATCGACAAAAGTAGCTCTTACCATCGCGGATACACACAAACCGGATGCCTTC
The DNA here is from genome assembly GCF_040137845.1 of Nonomuraea sp. B19D2. NCBI lineage: Bacteria > Bacillati > Actinomycetota > Actinomycetes > Streptosporangiales > Streptosporangiaceae > Nonomuraea > Nonomuraea sp. B19D2. The sequence continues at coordinate 36,822 of NZ_JBEFAK010000039.1, forward strand.
CGCATGCGGGGGGTAGTCCCGACACGATGGAGCTTTCATGGACAAGCTCGGTGTGTGGCTTATCGGGGCACGGGGATCCGTGGCGACCACTGCCATCGTGGGCGCCGCGGCCATCAGGGCGGGAGCCGCGTCCCCGCAAGGATGTGTGAGCGAGTCCCCCGGCTTTCCCGGGCACCTGGTTCCGCTGGCCGACCTGGTCTTCGGCGGCCATGACATCACCGAGACGTCCTTACGCAAGCGCGCCGAACAGCTGGGCAGAGCAGGGGTCATCTCACCGGACCTCCCGGGGCTGCTCGCGTCCGATCTGGACGCCGCCGACGCCGAGATCAGGCCGGGCTACGTCCCCGGCGACGGCGGCCGGGCCGCGGCCCGGCTGATCGACGACATCGCCGGCTTCCGCGCCCGGCACGGGCTTGCCCGGGTGGTCGTCGTGAACGTGTCGTCGACCGAGCCCCCGGTGAACTCGCGCCCGGAGTTCGAGAGGCTGGCCGGCCTCGAGGAGCGGCTCGCCGCGGGGGACGACGTCCTGCCGCCGAGCTCGCTGTACGCCTATGCGGCGTTCCACGCCGGGTGCGGCTATGTGGAGTTCACCCCTTCCACCGGGCCGGCCCTGCCCGCCCTGGCGGAACTCGCCGCCCACCGGGGCGTGCCGTACGCGGGACGTGACGGCAAGACCGGCGAGACCCTGATCAAGAGCGCCCTGGCGCCCATGTTCGCCGACCGCGCACTGCGGGTCCGCTCCTGGTCCGGGCTCAACCTGCTCGGCGGCGGCGACGGGGCGACACTCGCCGATCCGGCCGCCAGATCCAGCAAGCAGCTCTCCAAGGACCAGGTCGTCGCGAAGGTCCTGGGAGGACCCGTCGAGGGGGAGACGCACATCGACTACGTCCCGGATCTCGGAGAGTGGAAGACCGCCTGGGACCACGTGACCTTCGACGGCTTTCTCGGCGTGCGGATGACGCTGCAGTTCACCTGGCAGGGCTGCGATTCGGCGCTGGCCGCTCCGCTCGTCCTGGACCTGGCCCGGCTGGTCGCCCGCGCGCACGAGAAAGGGCGGCACGGCGTGCTGCCCGAGCTCGGCTACTTCTTCAAGAGCCCGCTGGGGACGGACGAGCACGCGCTGGCCGCCCAGTACGCCCGGCTGCGCGCCTTCGCCGAGGAGCTGTCATGAGGGCGCTGCTCGAGCTGGTCCGCGCGCCGGCCGCACTGTCGGTGCCGGGGGACACCATGGCGGGGGCCGCCGCCGCGGGGCGGCGTCCGGCACCGGGCCTGGCCCTGGCGTCGGTGCTCATGTACTGGTCGGGGATGGCGCTCAACGACTGGGCAGACCGTGAGGCGGACGCCGTCGAGCGTCCTGAACGCCCGATCCCGTCAGGCCGGGTCCACCCGGGCGCCGCGCTCGGTCTCGCGGCCGCCCTGACCGGCGCGGGCCTGGCCAGCGCCGCCGTCGCCGGCGGCCGTCGCGGTCTCACCGTCGCCGGCCTGCTGGCCGGCGCGGTTTGGGCCTACGACCTGGGCCTCAAACGGACGGCGGCGGGACCGGCGTCGATGGCGGTCTGCCGCGTGCTGGACGTGCTCCTGGGCGCCGGCGAGCAGGCCAGGGCCGCCGTGCCGGCGGCGCTGGCGATAGGCGCGCACACCTACGGGATCAGCGTTCTGGGCCGGGCCGAGGTGACGGGGGCGGCACGCGGGACCGCCGAGCGCGCGCTCGTGGCCAGCACCGCGGCGGCCGGGCTGGCGGCCGCCTCCTGCGTGCGCAACGGAGCCGCCGCCCGGGCCGGAGCGGGAGTCCTCATCGCCGGCTATCTCGCCTCCACCCTCCCGGTCCAGGCCGGGTTACGGACCCATCCCGACCCCGAGAACGTGCGGCAGGCCGTCCGCCTGAGCATCCTCGGCCTGATCCCGCTCCAGGCGGCGGCGGTCGCCGGTGGCGGGCGGTTCACGACGGCGGGCGCGCTGCTGTGTGCGCTGCCTTTGGGAAGGTGGCTCTCATCCCGGCTGGCGACATCGTGAAGTGGGCCTACTGCACCAACGGCTTCGCCGGCCACCGGCTTCCTGAGGCGCTCGCGGTCCTGGCCGATCTGGGGTACACCGGTGCGGCGATCACACTCGACCACGGTCATCTCGACCCCCACTCCCCCGGCCTGGCCGCGGAGGTGTCGCGAATCGCCGGGCTCCTCGAACGCCTCGGCCTCGATGCCGTCGTCGAGACGGGCGGGCGTTACACCCTCGATCCCCTGCGCAAACACCATCCGACCCTCATCAGCGACGACGCCGAACGCAGAGTGGAGTTCCTGATCACGGCGATGCGGGTCGCCGCCGATCTGGGCGCTCCCGTGGTGCATCTGTGGAGCGGGGTACGGCCCGACGGCATGCCGGAGGCGGAGGCGTACACGCGGCTGGCCTGCCAGTGCGCGCGGCTGCTCGACGAGGCCGACCAGGTGGGCGTCACGCTGGGATTCGAACCCGAACCCGGGATGCTCGTCGCCGACCTGGACGGCTTCGAGCGGCTGCGTGCGATGCTCGGCGCCCATCCCCGGTTCGGTCTCACCCTCGACGTCGGGCACTGCCACTGCGTGGAGCGGGAAGACCTGGACACCTGTGTCCGCCGGGCGCTGCCGTACACCGTGCACGTGCAGATCGAGGACATGCGCCGGGGGGTTCACGAGCACCTGGAATTCGGCGAGGGGGAGATCGACTTCGTGCCGGTGCTCGCCGCTCTGCACGGCTACTCGGGTCTGGTGGCCGTGGAGCTGGCCCGGCACAGCCATGCGGCCCCGCAGGTCGCCCGCCGATCGATCGAGTTCTTGAGGAGGGCACATGAAGGAGCCGGCACAGGAGTGGCTGGCACAGGCCGTCCGGCAGGTCGAGACTGACCCGCACGCGATCCACCGGCTCTTCCCGCAGGCCGAACGGCGGGGCGGCCCCGGCGCCCGGCGCGCGCTGCTCGGCGCGCTGCACGGCGACCACGCGGTGATCCGCGGACTGTACGAGGCCGGCGACAGCGGCGAGCGGCTGGCGATTTTGACCGTCCTGCATGAGCTCGGTCTGGAAGGGACGGCGGTCGGGCTGGTGGAGGACGCGCTGCGCACCAATGACGCGCGGCTGGTCGCCGCGGCCCTCGGCCCGTACGGCTCGGCGTGGCTGGACGACCACTCCTTCCGGCAAGGGGTGCTCAAGTGCGTCTTCATGTCGATCCCGCTGGCGGCGGTGGCCGAGCTGGACCGCCGCTTCGACGCCGAACTGGCCCGGATGTTGTCGGACTACGCGGCGGAGCTGCGGGCGGCCGGCCGGCCCGTCCCGCGCGACGTCCTGGAGAGGAGCTGAATGCGCATCTTCGACCCCCACATCCACATGACCTCCCGGACCACCGACGACTACCAGCGCATGCACGCCGCGGGGGTCCGAGCCGTCGTCGAACCCGCCTTCTGGCTGGGGCAGCCCCGTACCAACGTGGGCAGCTTCCTCGACTACTTCGACGCGCTGCTCGGCTGGGAGCCGTACCGCGCCGCGCAGTACGACATCCACCACCACTGCGCGCTCGCGCTCAACCCGAAGGAGGCGAACGATCCGCGGTGCGCGGGGGTGCTGGCCGAGTTACCGCGATACCTGCTGAAGGACTCCGTCGTCGCGGTCGGCGAGGTCGGCTACGACTCGATGACAGCAGCGGAGGAACGGGTCTTCGAGGCCCAGCTCGCCCTGGCGCAGGAGAATGATCTCCCGGTACTCGTGCACACGCCGCATCGGGACAAGGCCGCGGGCACCCGCCGGACGCTCGACGTGGTCCGGGCCGCCGGCACGCCTCCCGAGCAGGTGCTGGTCGACCACCTCAACGAGATGACCGTCGGCATGGTCGCGGACTCGGGCTGCTGGATGGGGTTCTCGATCTACCCCGACACCAAGATGGACCCGGACCGGATGGTGGCCCTGCTCAAGGAGTACGGCACGGACAGGATGCTGGTGAACTCGGCCGCCGACTGGGGACGGAGCGACCCGCTCAAGACGCGCGAGGTGGCCGACGTCATGCTCGCGGCCGGCTTCGGCGAGGACGACGTGGATCGGGTGCTGTGGCGCAATCCGGTCGCCTTCTACGGGCAGAGCGGCCGACTCGACCTCGGGACCGGCTCGGAAGCCGACCCGGACTACGCCGGCAACACGATCAAGCGGGGCTGACCATGCGGCTGCGCCATCCGGACGGCTCGACGGTGCACCTGTCCTACTGCACCAATGTCCACCCCGCCGAGGATCTCCCCGGCATCCACGGTCAGCTGTCCGGCGTCGCCGCGCGGGTCAGGCGCCTGCTCGGCGTCGAACGGCTCGGGCTCGGGCTGTGGCTGTCCCAGCACGCCGCCGCGGACCTCCTCGCCCGGCCCGAGGAGCTGGCCGGGCTGCGCGAGCGGCTGACCGCGCTCGGGCTGGAGGTCGTGACCCTCAACGGGTTCCCCTACCGCGGCTTCCACGACGAGATCGTGAAGTACCGCGTCTACACCCCTGACTGGGCCGACGAGGAGCGGCTGCGCTACACGCTCGGGCTCGCCGAGATCCTCGCCGCGCTGCTGCCGGACGACGTCACCGAGGGCACGATCTCCACCCTTCCCCTCGCCTGGCGGACCGGGTGGACGAGAGCGAAGGCGGCGGCGGTCATGGCCAATCTCGACGCGGTCGCCCAGGGCCTGCGCGCGCTGGCCGGCCGTACCGGCAAGGTGATCCGGCTGGGCTTCGAGCCGGAGCCCGGTTGCATCGTCGAGACGACGCCCCAGGCGACCGCTCTGCTGAGCGACGTGGACCACGACTACCTCGGACTCTGCCTGGACGCCTGCCACATGGCCGTGGGTTTCGAGGAACCCGGCGCGGGCGCCGGCAGCGGGCTGCCGGTCGTGAAGCTCCAGGCGTCGTGCGCCTTGGAGGTCCCGCCGGGGGCACAGCGGGCGCTGGCCGCGTTCGACGAGGCCCGTTTCCTCCACCAGACGCGCTCCGCCACCGGATACGCCGACGACCTGGGCGAGGCCCTGGCCGGTGGCCTGCCCGCGGACGAGAGCTGGCGCGTGCACTTCCACGTCCCGCTGCACGACGCGCCGCCCCCTCCGCTCGCCACCAGCGCCCCCTACCTGCGTGACCTGCTGGACGCGCTCCTCGGCGGAGAACGGCCGCTGACCAGGCACGTCGAGGTGGAGACCTACACCTGGAACGTGCTTCCCGGTGCGCCGGCCGACATCGCGGAGGGCATCGCCGCCGAGCTCGACTGGATGCGGGGGCAGCTCGCCGCCCTCGGGCTGAAGGAGACGTGATGGCACCGCTGATCGTGATCAATGTCGTCGGGCTCACTCCGCGGCTGCTCGCGCACATGCCGAACGTGGCGAAGGCGGGCGCGGCGGCCGCGCTGCGGCCCGTGCTCCCGGCCGTCACCTGCTCGATGCAGGCCACCCTGCTGACCGGTTCGATGCCCCGCGACCACGGCATCGTCGGCAACGGGTGGTACTTCCGGGATCTCGGCGAGGTGCTGCTGTGGCGCCAGCACAACGCGCTCATCCAGGGCGACCAGCTGTGGACCGCCGCGCCCGGCCTGCGCACCGCCAACGTCTGCTGGTGGTACGCGATGGGCGCGCCGACCGACCTGCTCGTCACCCCGCGCCCCGTCTACCACGCCGACGGCCGTAAGTCGCCCGACTGCTACACCCGCCCGCCCTCACTCCACGACGACCTCGAGGCCGCGCTGGGACCGTTCCCCCTGTTCACCTACTGGGGCCCCAACGCGGGGATCGCCTCCTCCCAATGGATCATCGCCGCGGCCCGCCGCATCCTGGCCCGCGAACGGCCGGATCTGCTGCTGGTCTACGTGCCCCACCTCGACTACGACCTCCAGCGGTACGGCCCCGCCGGTCCCGAGGCGATCGCCGCGGCCCGCGCCGTCGACGCCGCGCTGGCTCCGCTCCTCGCCGAGGACGCCGAGGTGGTCGTGCTCTCGGAATACGGCATCACCCCGGCGTCCCGCCCGGTGGACATCAACCGGGCGCTGCGCACCGCGGGTCTCCTGGAGGTCTACACCCAGGCCGGGATGGAGTACCTCGACCCGTGGACGTCCCAGGCCTTCGCCGTCGCCGACCACCAGGTGGCCCACGTGTACGTGCGAGATCCCGCCGATCTCGACCGCACCCGCGCCGTCATCGCCGAGCTGGCCGGCGTGGACGAGGTGCTCGACCAGGCGGGGAAGGCGAAGTACGGGCTCGACCACGAACGGGCCGGTGAGCTCGTCGCGGTGGCGGAGCCCGACGCCTGGTTCACCTATTACTACTGGCTCTCCGACGACCGCGCCCCCGATTTCGCCAGGCTCGTGGACATCCACCGCAAACCCGGCTACGACCCCGCCGAGCTGTTCATGGACCCGAGTGATCCGTTCGTCAAGCTCCGCGCCGCGGCGGCGCTGGCCAGGAAGAAACTGGGCTTCCGCTACACGATGCAGGTGGTGCCGCTCGACCCGGCGCCGGTGCGGGGCAGTCACGGCCGGCTGCCCGATGTCCCCGACGACGGCCCGCTGATCATCGGCCCCTTCGACCGTGACTCCTATGAGGCGACCGAGGTCAAGGGACTCCTGGCCGGCCTGGCCCGGAGCAGCCGCTGACGGAAAATGCCTGGCTGAGCCGGTACAGCTGCTGATCTAATGCGCACATGGAGATCTCGCTGAAACCTGAGGCGGGCCGCGTCGCCGATCCGTGGCCCGGATACTTCGCGGACCGCGGACACCCAGGGGCCCGCCGTATCGGCGCCGGCGTCGAGGGCGTCGTCTACAGGCTGGGCGGCGGCCAGGTCGCCAAGGTGTGGACCGGGCGGCCGCCGACCGAACTCACCCGCCACGTGTACGCGGACATCGCACAACACCGGCTGCCATTCGCCACGCCGGAGATCTTCCAGGTCCACGAGCACGAGGGTGTCGTGGTGACCTACGAGCGTGAGCTGCCGGGCGTCCCGATGCGGGGCGACTCCGCGCACGAGGACTACGAGCGCGAGCTGCCCGTTCAGCACAGGAACGCGCTGCTCGCCGTCCTGCGTGGCCTCGCCTCGGTGCCGGGTACGGACGCCATGCGTCAACTGACCGTGCAGGGCGACGACCGTCCGCTGTGGCAGGGTCACGACCGTTTCCAGGACGCGCTCGCGGCCCTGGTCGTCCGAGCCATGGGGCGGCACGGCCCTGCGCTGGCCGTTCGTGTGCCGGACTTCAGCGCGGGGATCGAACGCACGCTGAACGCCCTGCGGTCGCTTCCCGACGCTCCGGTCACAGCGATCCACGGTGACCTCGTGCCGCCCAACATCCACACCGACGCCGCCGGCCGGCCCGTCGCCGTACTCGACTTCGGCTTCTACACGACCGCAGGCGATCCGGCCTTCGAGGCGGCCGTCACCGCGGCCGTCTGGGACATGTACGGCACGTACGCCGAGGAGCACGCCGCCGAACTCACCCGGTTCTTCGCACAAGAACTCGGCTACGCGCCCGCCGTCCTCACCGCCTACCAGGCCGTATACGCACTCACCACGTACGATCTGTTCGGCATGGACGACAGGGACGGGCACTTCCGGTGGTGTGCCGAACAGTTGCGCCGCAACACCGTGTTCAGCACCCAGGTGTCGTGACTACGGCCACTCGTTGATCGCTAGACGCGGGTCCAGCGCTGGTTGGTTCCTCCGGTGCAGGTCCAGATGCGCGCTTTGGTGCCGTTGGCGGTGCCGCTGACGTCCAGGCACTTGTTCGCCCCCACCGCGGTGACGGTGCCGTCGGCGTTGAGGCGCCACTTCTGGTTGCTCTGCCCGTTGCAGTCCCAGATGATCACGGCGGTGCCGTCCGCGGTGCCGGCCCCGTTCACGTCCAGGCACTTGCCGCCGTAGACTCGCAGCTCACCGGAGCTGGTGGAGGTCCACTGCTGGTTGGCCTGTCCGTTGCAGTCCCAGATCTGCGCCTGCGCGCCGTTGGCCTGCGAGGCGCCGCTGACGTCCAGGCACCGCCCAGACCCCACACCCCGCAGCGCGCTCGTACCGCCCGGTGTGCTGGTCAGTTCCTTGACGCGGATGTTGCGGAATGACACCACGTCGCCGGATCCGTGGTTTTGGATGCCGATGTAGCCCTGCTGGAGCGAGCGGACCGGATCGGTGTTGGTGAAATCATTGATTTTGGTGCCGTTCAGGAAGACCTGCAGCCGCTCGCCCTCCACCAGCAGCTCATAGGTGTTCCACTGACCCGGCGGGTTCAGCGCCGCGTCGCGGGCGGCGATGTCGGCGGCCTTGAACCCGTAGATCGCCCCGGTCGTCTTGTCCGGGGTGTCGGTCGCGTCGATCTGCACCTCATATCCGGTGTTGAGCGCCGCGTTGGGGTCACTGGTGGCAGGGAACCCGACGATCACGCCGGAGTTGGAGTCGCCGGTCACCTTCCAGTCGAGCTTGAGGGAGTAGGAGCGGAACTCCTTGGCGCTGTACCACAGCATGCCCATGCCGCCCTGGGAGGTCAGCGTGGCGTCGCTGTTGGCGAACGACCCCGGCCCTGCCTGCGACCAGCCCGTCGTCGAGCCGTTGTACAACGTCGTGTACCCGGTCTCCGGGCGGCAGTCGGCGTTGGTGGCCCTGGCCGCGTACCGGATTCCGCCGAGCAGCAGCGTGCGGAAGTTCGGATCGGCGTACGACTCCTTGGTGTGCCCCAGGCCGGTGTAGAAGGCGCGGCCGGAGGACTGGGGATGGCACCAGGTGATCGGGTGATCGCCCATGCCGCCGCCGCTGTAGCTGCCCTCGTCCAGGCTCTGCAGCACCCGGACGTTCGAGCGGGGGTTGGAGCGGTAGTTGTACCACTCGTCGGTACGTGACCAGGTCGCCCCCAGGTGGGCGGTCGCGGCGTGCGCCCGGTCCTCGTTGCGCACGGTGGCCTGCTGGATCGCCGGGTGGTTGTTGAACCAGGCCCCCATCAGCTGCCCGTAGTACGCCCAGCTGTACTCGGTGTCCGCGGCCGAATGCACACCCACGTAACCGCCCCCGCCGTCCACGTACGTCTGGAAGGCGGCCTGCTGGTTGTCGTTCAGCACATCACCGGTGGTGTTGAGGAACACCACCGCCTTGTACTGGGCCAGGTTGGCCGTGCTGAAGGCGTTCGAGTCCTCGGTGGCGTCGACTGCGAAGTCGTTGGCGGCCCCCAGGTCGCGGATGGCCTGGATTCCGTTGGGGATCGAGTCGTGCCGGAACCCGGCCGTCTTGGAGAACACCAGCACCTTGAAGGCGGCTGCCTGGGCGGGAATGGCGGGGATCATCGTCGCGGCGGCGGCGATCGCCGCCACCGTCACTGACAGGCGTCGCAGCATGGGTGTCCTTTCAGACTCGGGTCCAGCGCTGGTTGGTTCCTCCGGTGCAGGTCCAGATGCGTGCTTTGGTGCCGTTGGCCGTGCCGCTGACGTCCAGGCACTTGTTCGCCCCCACCGCGGTGACGGTGCCGTCGGCGTTGAGGCGCCACTTCTGGTTGCTCTGCCCGTTGCAGTCCCAGACGATCACGGCGGTGCCGTCCGCGGTGCCGGCCCCGTTCACGTCCAGGCACTTGCCGCCATAAACCCGCAGCTCACTGGTACTGGTGGAGGTCCACTGCTGGTTGGCCTGGCCGTTGCAGTCCCAGATCTGCACCTGCGCGCCGTTGGACTGCGAGGCGCCGCTGACGTCCAGGCACCGCCCAGACCCCACACCCCGCAGCGCACTCGTGCTCCCCGGGGGCGAGGTGCCGGTGTCGAGGGTGAAGGCGTCCACGTCGAACAGGTAGCCCTGCCCTGTCGCGCCGCGGAAGACCAGGTACAGCGTCGTCGTGCCAGCCGGCGCGCCGCCGAGGTTCGCCGAGACGTCGGTGAAGGTGTCCCAGCTGCCGGTGCTCGCCACGTTCACCGTTCCCAGCAGCGTGCCCGTCGCCGAACCGGCCCGCACCTCGATCCGGCCGCCCGCGCCGGCCGAGGAGACCCGGGCGGTGATCCTCGTCGCGTTGCCCAGGTTGTACGGCTGGAAGGAGACCCAGTCGCCGTCGTCGGTGAAGCCGACCGTCTTGCCGCCTTCCGCGGTGGCGTGGTCAGCCGTCTGGATGCCCTGCTGGGCGCCGAAGTGCTCGGCCTGCCGGTGCCGCGGCTGTAGCGTACGGGCGCTGGTGGAGGTCAGACCGCCCTTGTCGGTGTAGGAGGCCTCGAAGACGCCGTAGATGTTGGCCGCGGTGTCATGCTCACCGTCGGCCGGCAGCGGGATGGAGCCCGAGCAGCCGGTCTTGGAGGTGATCTGGTGGCGGTGGCTGTCGTGGCCGAGGAGGTAGGCGACGGTGACCCCGGCGCAGTCGATCGTGCCGTCCTCCGGGTCGGTGACGGTGACCTGGAAGGGCACGGTGTCACCGAAGGAGAACAGCTGCCCGTCGGCAGGGGTGATGAGGCTGACCGCCGGCGCGGTGTTACCGACGTTCACGATCACGCTCGCCGTGCCGGTGAGCCCTTGCGGGTCCCGGACCGTGAGCGTCGCCGTGTAGGCGCCGTTCGTCGTGTAGGTCTTGCTCGGATTCGCCGCCGTGGAGGTGGTGCCGTCGCCGAAGTTCCACGAGTACGTCAGCGCGCTGCCCTCCGGGTCGGAGCTGCCCGCCGAGGAGAAGTTCACCGTCAGCGGGGCCGGTCCCGACGTCTTGTCGGCGGACGCCCTGGCGATCGGATTGCGGTTGGCGTTGCCGATGTACTCGATTCGATACAGCGCCTGGTTGTTGTTCCCAGTGCCGTAGTCGAGGACGTACAGGGCCCCGTCAGGGCCGAAGGCCATGTCCATCACCTGCGTCCCCGACCAGGGGAACGCCGAGATCTCCCCGTAGGCGCCGTCCGGCCTGACCTCGATCGCCTTGATCCAGCGCCGGCCGTACTCACCGGCGAAATACCGCCCGTCGAGCGCCTGGGGGAACTTGACGGCCGAGTTCAGGTCGGGGTCGTAACGGTAGACCGGACCACCCATCGGCGACTCCGACCCGGAGCCGAACTCCGGCGGACTCCCGGCGTCCCCCGCGTACCTGATCCACGCCGGCTTCGCCGGAGGCAGCGTGGTCAGCCCGGTGTTACGGAAGGAGTTGTTGGTCGGGCCGCCCGCGCAGTTGTACTTCGGACCGGTGCCGTTGGTGGCGAAGTTCCATTCGTTGTAGGTCTCGCTGGTGGTGTTCGTGCCCGTGCAGTACGGCCATCCGTAGTTGCCCGGGCCGGTGATGCGGTCGAACTCCACCTGCCCGCTCGGCCCGCGGTTGGGGTTGGTCACACCCGCGTCCGGCCCGTAGTCGCCGAGGTAGACGATGCCGGTCGCCTTGTCCACGCTCATCCGGAACGGGTTGCGGAAGCCCATCGCGTAGATCTCCGGCCGGGTCTTCGCCGTCCCCGGCGGGAACAGGTTGCCACTGGGAATTGTGTAGGTGCCGTCGGCCTGCGGCTTGATGCGCAGGAGCTTGCCGCGCAGGTCGTTGGTGTTGGCGGCCGAGCGCTGCGCGTCGAACTGCGGGTTGCGGTCGGTCCGCTCGTCCAGCGGGGAGTAGCCGCTGGACTCGAAGGGGTTGCTGTCGTCGCCGGTGGTCAGATAGAGGTTTCCGGCGGCGTCGAAGTCGATGTCCCCGCCCACGTGACAGCACTGGCCACGGTCGTTCTGGACCCGCAGGACCACCTTCTCGCTGGTCATGTCGAGAGTGTCGTCCGATTTGAGGGTGAACCGGGACAGGTGCAGCTCGCCCTTCCACTGGTCGAACTGGGCCTGCGTGCCGTTGCCCGGCGCATCACCGTTCGGCGTGCTCAGCCGCGGCGAGTAGTAGAGCCATAAGTACCGGTTCGACGCGAAGTCAGGGTCCACCGCCGCACCCTGCAGGCCCTCCTCGTCGTGACTGTAGACGTTGAGCCTGCCGGCCACCTTCGTGTTGCCGTTGACATCGGTGACGCGTACCGTGCCGTCGCGGGCCGTGTGGACCACCGACCGGTTCGGCATCACGGCCAGCGACATCGCCTCCCCCAGCTCCGCACCTCCCGACGCGAGAGACACCTGCTGGTAGTCAGACGCCGGGATGACGAGGGCGTTCGCCGGGGAGGCGTTGAGCGCGAGTGCTCCGGGAGTGACCAGCGCCATCGTGGTCAGCAAGGTGAGCCACGGACGTCGGGACATGAGTGTTCCCTCCTGACAATGGGGCGCCGAGGGCGCGTCGTCGGACGGCGTCAGGCGCGGGCCCACTTCTGGTTGGTGCCGCCGGTGCAGGTCCAGATCTGCACCTTGGTGCCGTTGGCGGTGCCGTACCCGGTCACGTCCAGGCACTTGTTCGCCCCCACCGCCGTGATGGTGCCGTCGGCGTTGAGGCGCCATTTCTGGTTGTTCTGCCCGTTGCAGTCCCAGATGATCACGCTGGTGCCGTCCGCCGTCCCTGCCCCGTTCACGTCCAGGCACTTTCCGCCATAAACCCGCAGCTCACTGGTACTGGTGGAGGTCCACTGCTGGTTGGCCTGTCCGTTGCAGTCCCAGATCTGCACCTGCGCGCCGTTGGCCTGCGAGGCGCCGCTGACGTCCAGGCACCGCCCAGACCCCACACCCTTGAACGCACCCGTGCTGCCCGAAGGCCCGCCCTGGGGCCCGGCGGACGCCATCACGGCCTGGGCGCCGGCCGGCCAGGCGCCGTTGGTGACGGTGACGTTGTTGTTCACCACGTTGCCGCGGTCGCCGTTGGTGATGTTGGTGCTGCCGTTGGTCGACCAGTTGCCGGTGACGGTGAAGTTGCCCATGTTCTCGCCGTACCAGTAGTTGGCGGTGGCCCAGGTGCCGGTGTTCGAGAGCACGTTGTTCCTGACGGTGTAGTACCTGGAGCCCTCGTCGAAGTAGATGCCGAACCAGCCGTTGGTGCGCAGGCAGTGGTTGTCGCTGATCACCGCGCCCGGGTTCCACGACAGGGTGTAGATGCAGCCGCCGTCGGTCATCTGTCGCATGACGTCGTGCACGTAGTTGCCGATGAGCCGGTTGCCGGAGGCGGTGGTGGGCGTGGTGTAACGCGGCTGGAAGTCGTACAGGCCGCGGTCGGCGTAGTGGGTGCTGCCGCCCGGCTCGTTGGCGCCCCAGCCGTACCCGATCGACATGCCGGTGTACGGCATGTTGTAGACCTCGTTGTGGGACACGTCGGTGTTGGTGACGTAGGTGGTCAGGACCGAGACGACGCCCCGGTGGTCCAGACCGAGGTCGTGGATGCGGTTGTTGCTGACGGTGATGTTCCGGTTGACCATCCGCTGGTCACTCGGGTGGTGAGCGTCGGCGCGCACGCCGCCCACCACGATGCCGCCGGCCGAGCTGCGGGCGATCTCCGACCGGGTGACCGTGATGTCGGCGGCGCCCAGTCCGACACCGCTGGCGTGCGCGTTGGCGTCGTTGCCGATGCCGATGGCCGTCTGCCCCAGGTTGACGAAGCGCGAGTCGGTGAAGGTGATGGTGTTCGCCGCGGAGACCTGCACGGCGGCGGGCATCTGGGACCAGTGCGGCCGGGTCGCCTCGAACTGGCGGCAGCCCTGATGGCAGGAGGTGAAGGCGGGCCAGCTCCAGTTGCCGGCCATGTAGGCGCCGGTCTGCTGGTCCACATAGCCCTGGTTGCCGCTGGGACCGAGCCAGCTCGTGCCGGTGAAGGTGATCCCGCTGAAGGTGATGTGGTGCGCGGGCGCGTCGTACGTGCCCCCGACGTGCACCAGCGACTGCAGCACCGGCAGCTCCACGCTGAGGTTGCCCATGTTCTGTCCGGCGAGCGGGATGTAGGACAGGGCGCCGGTCGCGGGGTCGAGGTACCACTCCCCCGGCGAGTCGAGGAACTCGTAGGCGTTGGCCAGGTAGAGCGGCCCCGCCCGGTGCGGGCTGGTGAAGGTGTCGTACCCGAAGTTGTTGTTGTTCCAGGCGGGCTGCCGCATCGTGATGAGGTTTCCGCTGATGCTCTGCACCGGCGCGTACCGGTCGGTAAAGGAACCGACGCTCTCCATCTCGATCCGGCTCTGGTTGGCGAGGTTGTTCAGATAGCTCAGCGCGCCGCTGGTGAACCTCATCCCGGTGCTGCTCGCGGTGAAGTCGGACCGGTTGACGGCGGTGCGCGCCCGGGTGGCGAGCGCGCCGTCGACGTACAGCTGCCGGGTGTCGATCCCGGCGCCGACGTCGGCGCGCCAGATGTTCTTCGCGGAGTCGGCCGGCGACCAGCCGGTGACCGCCCTGGCTCCGCTGATGACCGGAACGGCCCCTGCCGCGGCCTGCCATCTGACGGAGTAGCCGTTGTTGCCGGAGTCGGCGGCGGTCAGCCGGAGCGGCGCGGACAGCCGATACACCCCGCCGGCCAGCTCCACGACGATGTCACCGGACATCTCAGCGTTCAGCGAACGTACCGCCGTCTGCGCCGCGGCCAGCGAGCACGGCTGGGCGGACGTGCAGGAGGTGCCGGTGCCGGCAGGTGACGCGTACAGGGTGGTGGTGGCGGCAAGGGCCGGGGTGGCGGCGACGACGAGGGTGAACGCCGCGGCCAGCGCCGCAGCGACGATGCCGATCAGAATCGGCCTCAGCGCCGTGGCGGGCGAAGATGACTGCACGGTGGTTCCTTTGGGGGGACGGGTGTGGCCAGGTCACGCCCTGCTGCTCAGGCAGGTGACGCCCTTCTGAGGGTCTTCGCTACTAATTACGTTGTGAGTATTGATACCCGTCAAGGCCTTAAGCCCGCTTATTTCGCCATTCGCACATCCAAGGCATGGCCACAGTTAGCCGCTTTCCTTCTTTCACCAGCGGCGATGCCCGCCAATGCGTACGCCCGCGCCGATCGCTCTCGTATGAACCGTTCATATGTGTCGTACTAATCGGCACTACGTCTGAACTTGGGAGGGCACCCTCATCAGTCATACTTTGCAGGGAACGGCGAGGAGGAAGCACGGTGACCGACACCCCGCGCGAGAGCGGATACCGGCCGGGTTACGAGGTGGCAGCCGAGCAGGTACTGGAGCTCATCGTCCGGCTCGGCCTGCGTCCGGGCGACCGCATGCCGACCGAGATCGAGCTGGCCCGGCAACTGGGCACCAGCCGCACCGTGGTACGCGAGGCGGTGAAGATACTGTCCGCGCTCGGCCGGGTACGCGCCCAGAAGGGCCGCGGCCTGTACGTGGCCGACGACGAGGGGATGTTCGGCACCGGGCGCTGGGCGTCCTTCTTCCTCCCGACCGACCTCGACCACGTCTACATGCTGTTCGAATTCCGCCGGGCGCAGGAGATGGAGACCAGCCGGCTGGCTGCCCGCCGCGCCAACCCTGCGGAGCTGAGGACCATCGAGGAGGCGGCCGGCTTGTGCCGCCACGGCTTCGAGACCGGACAAGAAGACCTGTTCAACAAGGGCGACGACACTTTTCACGCCGCCATCGCCACGGCCTCGCACAACATGTTCCTCCAGGTCGCCGTTCGAGAGGCCCGCAGACTGCAGGCGCAGTCCAACCTCATCGGGCTGCGCGGCTCGGTGGGCGGGCACGCCGCCAAGGCCGTCGAGGAGCACGAGGCCATCTACCAGGCCATCCGCGCCGGTGACCCGGAAGCGGCCGCCCAGGCCGCGGCCACGCACATCGACAACACCCTCGACGACTACCGGAGAGAGATCCAGCAGCGCCTCTTCTCATCCCAGTGATCCGGCCATCCGAACCGGTTCGCCCAGCTGGGAACCGACGGGATGTGATCAGCCGAGTCGGCGGCGGATGAACGTTTCATCGAGCCCGACTGCGAGCGCCGCCGATGAGCGCCCTGGGGCAGGGCTTCCGGCAGGCAGGCGGACAGGACGGAGCCTTGACAGGCGGTCCGCCCGTCGTATGTGCTTCGCTGTACACCGCCGTCTCCCCCTCCTCAGTTGATTCAATACATTAGCGAATCGATTCGCATGGGCCTCCAAGCGCGGCTGTCTCCGTCTCGCCCTACCTCCGAGGAGTACGACAATGCAGCCTTCATCCGTTCCCTTATCGGGCCGTGCGAGGCGTGGGTGGCGCTCTCGGGCGGCCGTCGTCGCGTCTGTGGTGGCGGCGCTGGCAATGCTCCTGGCCACCGCCCTGACCTGGTCGGCACCGGCCTCGGCAGCGACCGCGCCGCTGGTGGGCGTGGGATCGGGGCGGTGCCTGGACGTCAGCGGCGCCTCGCAGACGAACGGCGCGCAGGTGCAGATCTGGGACTGCAACGGACAGGCCAACCAGCAGTGGACCTCCACCAGTTCCGATGAGCTGCGAATCTACGGCACCAAGTGCCTGGACGTTTACGGCGCCGGCACCGCCGACGGCACCAGCGTGATCATCTGGGACTGCAACGGCCAGAACAACCAGAAATGGCGCCTCAACGCCGACGGCACCGTCACCGCGGTGGGGGCGAACAAGTGCCTGGACGTCAGCGGCACCGGCACCGCCAACGGCACCAGGGTGCACATCTGGACCTGCCACGGCGGAAACAACCAGAAATGGACCACCGGAGCGGAGCCCAGCCCGACGCCGACCCCGCCGCCGCCCGGCGCGCGCCCGTGCGACATCTACGCCTCAGGCGGCACGCCATGCGTGGCCGCGCACAGCACGACACGGGCGCTCCACGGCTCGTACAACGGCAACCTCTACCAGGTCAGGCGCTCCTCCGACAACACGACCAGGAACATCGGCGTGCTGAGCGCGGGCGGTGTCGCCGACGCCGCGGCGCAGGACTCGTTCTGCGCCGGCGCCACGTGCGTCATGACCGTCGTGTACGACCAGTCCGGGCGCGGCAACGACCTGTGGTACCAGGGATCCAGCGTGGTCCCCGGCTCCCCTCAGAGCAGGCCCGCGATCGCGACCACCGAGTCGCTCACCGTCGGCGGCGGCAAGGCGTACTCGCTCTACATCAATCCCGGCAACAGCTACTGGCGGGACGGCCACCTGACCGGTGTGCCCACCGGCAGCGCACCCGAAGGCATGTACATGGTCACCAGCGGCACCCACGTCAACGGCGGCTGCTGCTTCGACTACGGCAACAGCGAGACGACCAGGAAGGCCGACGCCGCCGGCGCCATGGACGCCATCAACTTCAGCACGCAGTGCTGGTTCGGCGGCTGCCAGGGAACCGGCCCCTGGGTCCAGGCCGACCTTGAATGGGGGCTCTACCCCGGCGGCAGCCAATCCTGGAACCCCAACCAGCGGGCCTTCCCCCACAAGTTCGTCACCGCCACGCTGAAGAACAACGGCACGACCCGGTTCGCCATCAAGGGCAGCAACGCGCAGTCCGGCAGCCTGTACACCCTGTACGACGGGCCGCTCCCCAACGGCTACAGCCCGATGAAGAAGCAGGGGGCCATCGTCTTGGGAAGCGGCGGCGACTGCTGCAAGCCCGACGGCGGCGCCAATCTCAGCGCCGGAACCTTCTACGAAGGAGCTGTGGTCGCCGGCTATCCCACCGACGCCACGGAGAACGCCGTCCAGGCCAACATCATCGCCGCCGGCTACCGCTGACCCGGTCCCAGGACGGGACCCTCGGCGAACCCGGACGCCGGCCACCTACTCCGCCCATCAGGGGGAGACGGTGGCCGGCATCCGGACGAGGCCGGACACCGGGACACTAGGTCTGCTGGAAGCCGCCGGTGACCGCCAGCAGGCGTCGTCCGGCGTGCTCCGGCCGGATGTTGGGGCCCTCGGCGGCCCTGGCGTCCGGCCGGCGGGTGAACGCGTTGATCGCGTGCTCGTCGATGGTGATGCCGAGGCCCGGCGAGTCTCCGAGGATGAACGCGCCGTCCTCGACGTACAGGTCGAGCGATACTCCGAGCGGCGGGTGCAGGTCCTGCAATTCGCTGGCCAGGTGGTTCGGCACCGACGTCGCGGCGTGCAGCAGCGCGACCGGCGTGGTGCCGATCGGGCTGACCGGCAGGTCATGGGCGTGCGCCAGCGCGGACACCCGGAGGAAGTGGGTCACCCCCCAGACCACGGCCGTCTGGACGATGTCGACGGCCCCCGCGGCCAGGAGTGGACGGAACTGCTCGAGCCCGGTGAGGTTCTCCCCCGTGGCGACGGAGGCGCGGATCCCGCGACCGACGGCGGCCAGGCCGTCGGCGTCCCACCGCCGGACCGGCTCTTCGATCCACGTGAGATCCAGCGTGCGTTCGAGCTCGCAGACGTGCCGGACCGCCTGCTTGCGCGTCCAGGCCTCGTTCACGTCGAGCATCAGGCCCGGCCGTGATCCGTGCCCGGCCTCGGTCAGGACGTCCCGTACCAGCGTCAGGCGGTGCCGGTCGCGTTCAGTGTCGAGGCCGCCCTTGATCTTGGCCGCGCGCAGACCGTGCTGGGCGTAGACCTGGTAGACCGAGACGAGTTCGTCGTCGGTCAGGCCGATGTCGAGGCCCGAGGCGTAGGCGGGCACCCGCCGGTCGCGCCCGCCGAGCAGCCGCCAGAGCGGCTCACCGGCCGCCTGTGCCTTGATGTCCCACAAGGCGGTGTCGAGTGCGCCGATCGTGCCGAACACGGCGCCGGCGTGGCCCGCCTTGAAGGTCTGTCGCAGCATGCGGTCGTAGAGCGCCGTCACGCCACGCGGATCCTCGCCCTCGATCGCGGCGAAGACAGCGTCGATCTCCACGTGCGGCCCGAGGCCGATGCCGGTGATCCCCTCGTCGGTGTCCACCATGACGAGCGGCACCAAGACCACTCCGTCGGCGAAGACGCCGTTGGCGTCACCGACGGGACGGCCCCAGTCCTGGATCGTCGTCGTGGTGCGATACCCCGTGATCCGCATGTCAGCCCTTCGTGGAACCGGCGGTGACGCCGTCGGCGATCTGGCGTTGGAGAAACAGATAAATCATCAGCACGGGTATCGCGGCGATCAGGACTCCCGAGGCGAAGGTGGGGATGTCGTCGGAATACTGTCCGCGCAGCGCGTTGACCCCGGTCATGAGGGTGCGATGTTCTGGCGACGGCATCATGAGCAGGGAGATGAGCACGTCGTTCCAGCAGAACAGGGCGTCGAGAATGCCGACCGACAGCAGTGCCGGAACGCCCAGCGGGAGCATGATCCGCCGGTACACGCCGTACACCGTGTTCCCGTCGATCCTGGCCGCGTCGACGATCTCCGCCGGAATGGTCCGGTAGTGGCTCGTCATCAGGAAGACGGTGAACGGGAGGAACTGCGCGACGTAGGCCAGGATCAGTCCGGGGTACGTGTCCATGAGCCCGCTGTCGGCCATGACCCTGGTGAGCGGCACCATGATCACCTGGAACGGGATGAACAGCCCCGCGAGACAGCCCAGGAAGATCACCGAAGAGCCGCGGAAGCGCAGCTGACTCAGCGCGAAGCCCGCCATCGACCCGAACAGCAGCAGCAGGGCCACGGCGAATGCCACGACGACGAACGAGTTGACGAAGTACCGCGCCATTCCGGCGCCGGCCCACGCCTCGGCGAGGTTGTCCCAGCGCAGGGAATCCGCCGGGGAGAACCGGTCGAGGATGTAGTCGCGCCGGGTCTTCATCGCGACGTTGGCCGTGAACACGAGAGGATAGATCGTCGCCAGGGCGAGAACGGCCATCGGGACAGCGGCCACCCACCTGGCCAGACGCCTGCCGGGCATCAGTCCTGCCTCCCCGCGCGGCGGAGCAGAGTGATCTGCAGGAGCCCCACCACGAGCATGACGACGAAGAGCACCGTCGAGGCGGCCGAGGCGAGCGCCGGCCGGTTCATCTGTCCCTGCTGGTGCCAGATGTAGTACTCCGGCAGGTAGGTCGCCCCCTCCGGGCCGCCGCTGGTCATGACGAAGAGCAGGCCGAACATGGACGTCAGCATCCCGATCATCGTGGTCACGAAGACGAATTGAATGGTGCGCGTCAGGCTCGGGATGATCACGTGCCAGATGGTCCGGCGGAGCGACGCGCCGTCCACGCGGGCGGCGTCCAGCAGCGAGGCGTCCAGGGTGCTGAATCCGGCGAGGAACACCACCAGGGCCATCCCGAACGTCGCCCATACGTGCACGCCGACGACCGTGAACATGGCGATGCCCGGATCGCCGAGCCAGTCGACGGGGCCGACGCCGATCGCCCCGAGGACGGCGTTCAACGGGCCGTCGTACCCGAGCAGGAGGTTGAAGATCGCGCCGACGATCACCGGTGAGAGCACGGCCGGGAAGAAATAGACGCTGCGGTAGACCCGATGACCCGGCACGCGCAGATAGATGAAGGTCGCGAGCAGACCCGGAATCGCCACCGCCACGGGAAGCAGCAGCACCAGCAGCCCGACGTTGCGCAGCGCGGTGCGGAACAACGGATCGCCGGCCAGCTCCAGGTAGTTGCTCAGGCCGACGGGGGTTCCGTTGAGCTCGCCGTCACCTGTGAAGGAGAAGTTGACCCCCAGGACCAGCGGCCACAGTCGCAGCACCACGATGATCAGTGCGGCCGGGGCCACCAGAACGTAGGGCGCGAGGCGCTCGGCGCGCGCCCCACGGGTGGTACGGGCGTCCCGGCGGCGTCCCCGGTGCTTGACGGTCGCTGCGCCGGCCCGCCCGGAGCCGGCCGGTCGGACCAACGGCGACGGGCCTCCGATCGGCACGCGGTCAGCCCGCCCGGTCGGAGGCGGCCAGCTGCTCCACGGCCTTGTCCACGGTGGTCGACCCGCTCAGGAGCTGCTGGGACAGCCTTCCCATCAGGTCCAGGGTCTTGGAGGACAGCGCCACGTGCAGGGCGGGCTTGCCGGTTTTGATCTCGGACGCGATCGTGGCGGCGGCCGGGCCGGCCTGCGAGACGTCGATCGTCGTGTCGGACGCGATCGCGCCGGCCTTGGCGTAGAACGCCGTCAAGGCGTCGGTCGAGGTCAGGGATCGCGCCAGATCGGCGGCCAGTTCGGGGGCCTTCGTCCACTTGGCGACCGCGTAGCCGATGCCGCCGTCGTACGGAAGACTCGGGGTGGCTCCGTCGGTGACGACGGGGGCCCGCATGACGCCTATCTTGTCGGGCGGCAGGAACTCGCCGAAATCCTTCCAGTGCCCGATGTCCGACATCAGCCCGATGATGTGAGCGGCCTTACCGGTCTCGAAGACTCTGAAGATGTCGGTGAACATCGCGGTGGAGTTGGCACCGTCGTTGTTCAGCCCTTTGTCGCCGGCGTCCTTCCACAGCTCGAAGATCCGCCGCACGTGAGGAGAGGTCCAGTCGCGCTTCCCGGCGATCCAGTCGTCGTACTCCTGAGGCGTCAGGACGCCGGATCCGAGGCCCGACAGGAAGAACTGGATGCCGATGCCTTCCTTGTTGCCGAGCGCGAAGCACGTGGCCCCGGTCGCCTTCTTGATGGCGGCGCAGCCGCTGACGAACTCGTTCCAGGTCTTGGGCGGGTTCGCCGGGTCGAGGCCGGCCTTCTCGTAGAGCGTCTTGTTGTAGTAGATCGGGTGCCCCTGCAGGGTCACCGGCGCGGCGTAGACCTTGCCGTCCTTGCTGAACGCGTCCCAGCCCGCCAGCCGGCTCTTGTCCTCGGCCACGTACTGGTCCAGCGGAAGGAGCCCGTCGACCCGGTCGCGGATCTGCCCTCCCCCGTTGAAGAGCATGACGTCCGGCCCCTTGTTGGACTGGATCGCCGTGCCGAGCAGGGTGTAGTACTGGTCGAACGGCTGGGCGACGAACTCGACGGTGACTCCCGGATGCCGCTTGGCGAAGTCGGCCTTCGCCTTCTCGATGTAGGCGGTGGCGGCCGGCTCACCGGACTTCCAGTCCCAGACCACGAGCTTCTGCTGCTTCTGCTGCGAGTCCTCAGAGGGGGAGTCCGTCCGGGCCGCGCTCCCGCAGCCGGCCACGGCCAGTGCCGCGACCAGCAAGGCCGACCATAACGCTCGCTGTTTCATCGCTGTCCGCCTTCCGGGAGCGTCCCCTGGACCCTGACGTCTCCAGGCCAAACGTAATTCGTATGACGTATAACGTCAATGGACCTCCCGTATACTGACGCGGTGGCGCTGTCACTTGCCAGGCCACCGGAGGCGACATGACGGCATCGCAAGAAACGTCCGGCAGTGTCCCGGCGCCACCGGCCTGGGTACGACGCCCGGCCAGTCTCGCCGGAGCGGTGACAGCCGAGCTGGTGGAGCGCATCGTTCGCGGTGTGCACCCGCCGGGCACGCCGCTGCCCCCCGAGCCCGCGCTGTGCGAGGCCTTCTCCGTGAGCCGCACCGTCGTGCGCGAAGCGGTGAAACTCCTGCAGGAGAAGGGACTGGTACGGGTCCGCCAGGGCTCCGGGACCATGGTGACCCCACCGGCGATGTGGGACATGCTCGACGAGCTGGTCCTCGCCGCGACCATCGCCGAGGACGAGAGTCTGGCGATTCTCGACGACCTCGTCGTCACACGGCGCGTGCTGGAGTCCGACATGGCCAACGTCGCCGCCCGCCTGGCCGGGCCGGACACCATCGAGCAGCTGCGCGCACTGGTGGATCGGATGGACGAGCTCGTGGACGACCCGGTGACGTACGCCGAAAGCGACCGCGCCTTCCACGACACGATCATGCGGGCGTCGGGAAACCGCATCGCCCGTGGCGTCGTACGGGCGCTGGAAAGCCAGGTCGTCAACACCGCCCGGTACTTGGGCCGGACCGAGCGAGCCCTGTGCGTGGCGTCGAACCTCGGCCACCGCCGCATCTACGAACGCATCGCCGCCCACGACCCCGACGGCGCGGCCGAGGCGATGTTCAATCACATCACCGAGGCCTGGACCGTCCGCCGCAGCGGAACGGCCGATCCCGTACGACTTCGGCGTTAGTACGGTCGCACCCGCGAGACCGGGCGCGCGGAACGATTCGATTGACCGTCGGTGAAAGTTTCATCGCGAGGCGTCACTGATGGCCAGGGCCGCTTCTCCTGGTCAGGCGCCGGAGCGGCGGGGTCGTCTCAGGTGTAGGCGCTCAATGTCAACAAGGCCGAGCCTTGACAGGTCTTGTCACGGTCATATTTGCTCCGCTGCACCATCGCCTCCAGCCGCCCGGAAGAAAGGAGATCCGATTGCGGCGGCATTGAGTGAGCGCTAACACTTCGGGAACTCGACCGGCCGGCCGCCGACGCCCTCGCCCCCCGAAAAAGGTGGTGAAAGTGGCTTCCCAGTTAATGTGTGTCACCACGAGAACGGCAAAGGAATTTGCGTGATGTCGAGGCTCAGGTATCTCTTAACCGCTGTCGCGTCCGCTGTACTGCTCGTCGTCCTGGCCACGGTGCATACGGCGCTGGGCGACAGCGCGCCCACGTCGCTCGCGCAACAGAGCGCCCTCGCGCCCACCGCGGGATGCGGCAAGACTCCGACACTGAGAAGCGGTCCACAGTCGATTACGACCAGCGGCAAAAATCGCAGCTACATCCTGAGAATTCCGGACAACTACAACAACACCACTCCCTACCGATTGATATTCGGGTTCCACTGGAATGGCGGCACCGGCAACGATGTCGACTCGGGCGGAACCAGCGGGTACCCCTGGTCCTATTACGGGCTCAGGGCGTTGTCGAACAACACCGCGATCTTCGTCGCGCCTCAGGGAATCAACAACGGCTGGGCCAACTCGGGCGGTGAGGACGTCACCTTCGTAGACGACATGATCCGCCGGATCGAGGCGGACCTCTGTGTGGACACCGCCCAGCGCTTCGCCCTGGGCTTCAGCTACGGCGGCGGCATGAGCTACGCGCTCGCGTGCGCCCGGGCGACGGTCTTCCGCGCGGTGGCGGTCTACGCCGGCGGGCAGCTCAGCGGGTGCAGCGGCGGCACCGAGCCCGTCGCGTACATCGGACTGCACGGCCTCAGGGATCCGGTGCTCAACATCTCCGCGGGCCGGTCGCTGCGTGACAGGTTCGTCAGGAACAACGGCTGCACGCCCCAGAACCCGCCGGAGCCGGCGCAGGGCAGCCTGACGCACATCGTCACCTACTACTCGGGGTGCAGGGCCGGGTATCCGGTCGCATGGGCGGCATTCGACGCGGGTCACACTCCCGGTCCCGTGGACGGGAAGCCCGGCGACTTCGAACCCGGCGAGAATTCGTGGACCAGGCCGGTGGTGTGGAATTTCTTCACGCAGCTCGGAGGCGGTAACCCAACGCCGACGCCGACCCCCACGGGTAATCCGCCGGCGACGAGCGCGCTCAAGGGTGTGGGGTCTGGGCGGTGCCTGGACGTCAGCGGCGCCTCGCAGGCCAACGGCGCGCAGATGCAGATCTGGGACTGTAACAGCCAGGCCAACCAGCAGTGGACGTCGACGGCCGCGGGTGAGCTGCGGGTGTACGGCGGCAAGTGCCTGGACGTGAACGGGGCCGGCACCGCCGACGGCGCCAGCGTGATCATCTGGGACTGCAACGGGCAGAACAACCAGAAATGGCGCCTCAACGCCGACGGCAGCATCACCGCGGTCGGCGCGAACAAGTGCCTGGACGTGTCCGGGTACGGCACCGCCAACGGCGCCAAGGTGCAGATCTGGACCTGCCACGGCGGCACCAACCAGCAATGGACCCGCGTCTGACAGCCCGTGACCGCTGACCACACGCCATCGCCGGGGTGAGTCATCACCCCGGCGATGGCCACGAGCACGCAGGCACGTACATGGTGCAGGGCTCGTGCTCGTGCCCAACGGAGGCCGTCCACCCGCAACCCCCATGGGCTTGGAGAACCGAAATGGCTGATTTATCGCGAAGACAAGCGCTGAGATTCGGCGCGGCTGGAGCTGGAGCCGCGCTGTTGCCGTTGCAATGGACGGCCGCGGCCCGGGCCGCTTCGGTGGCGCCTCCGGAGGTGCGCGCCGCGAACGATCTGGCGCTGTGGTACGACGAGAGCGCCGGCACGGAGTGGCTGCGTGCGCTTCCGATCGGCAACGGTCGCCTGGGCGCCATGGTGTTCGGCAACGTCGACACCGAGCGGCTGCAGCTCAACGAGGACACCGTCTGGGCCGGTGGGCCGTACGACCAGAGCAACCCGAAGGGTGCGGCGGCGCTGGGGCAGATCCGGCAGCTGGTCTTCCAGAACCAGTGGAGCCAGGCCCAGAGCCTTGTCGACCAGAACATGCTGGGCAGCCCTTCGGCGCAGCTGGCCTACCAGCCCGTGGGCGATCTGCGGCTCACTTTCGGCAGCGCCGCCGGGGTTTCGGAGTACAACCGTTTCCTGGACCTGACCACGGCCACCACGACGGTGACGTATCTGCAGAACGGCGTGCGGTACCGGCGCGAGGTGCTCGCGAGCGCGCCGGACCAGGTGATCGCCATCCGGCTGACCGCCGACAGGCCCGGCTCGATCACGTTCTCCGCGACGTTCGGCAGCCCGCAGCGGACGACGCGCTCCAGCCCGGACGGCACGACGGTGGCGCTCGACGGCATCTCCGGCGACCAGAGAGGGCTGGCCGGCAAGGTCAGGTTCCTGGCACTGGCCCGGGCCGTCGCCGAAGGCGGCAGTGTCAGCAGCTCCGGCGGCACGCTGCAGGTGAGGGCCGCCAACAGCGTGACGGTGCTGATCTCCATCGGCTCCAGCTACGTGAACTACAAGGACGTCAGCGGCGACTACCAGGGCATCGCCCGGCGTCACCTCGATGCCGCCGTCACCAGGACCTACGACGACCTGCGCGGCCGGCACGTCGCCGACTACCAGCGGCTGTTCGGGCGCACGACGCTCGACCTCGGCCGCACCGCGGCGGCCGACCAGCCGACCGACGTACGGATCGCGCAGCACGCCAACAGCAACGACCCGCAGTTCTCGGCGTTACTGTTCCAGTACGGCCGCTACCTGCTGATCTCCTCCTCGCGTCCGGGCACCCAGCCCGCCAACCTGCAGGGCATCTGGAACGACTCGCTGACCCCGGCCTGGGACTCGAAGTACACCCTCAACGCCAACCTGCCCATGAACTACTGGCCGGCCGACACGACCAACCTGCCGGAGTGCTACGAGCCGGTGTTCAGGATGATCAGCGACCTCACGGTCAGCGGCGCCCGCACGGCCCGGGTGCAGTACGGCGCAGGCGGCTGGGTGACCCACCACAACACGGACGGGTGGCGGGGCAGCTCGGTCGTCGACGGCGCGACCTGGGGCATGTGGCAGACCGGCGGCGCCTGGCTGGCCACCATGGTCTGGGACCACTACCTCTTCACCGGCGACCTCGAGTTCCTCCGGCAGTACTACCCGGCCATGAAGGGGGCCGCGCAGTTCTTCCTGGAGACTCTCGTGGAGGAACCGAACCTCAAATATCTGGTCACGAACCCATCGAACTCGCCCGAACTGACCCACCACGCGGGCGTCAGCGTGTGCGCCGGACCCACGATGGACAACCAGATCCTGCGGGACCTGTTCAACGGCTGCGCCAAGGCCGGCGAGCTCCTCAGCACGGACGCGAGCTTCCGGGCGCAGGTCCTGGCCGCCCGCGACCGGCTCCCGCCGATGCGGGTCGGCTCACGCGGCAACATCCAGGAGTGGCTGTACGACTGGGTCGAGACCGAGCAGAACCACCGGCACATCTCCCACCTCTACGGCCTGCACCCCAGCAACCAGATCACCAAGCGCGGCACCCCGGCGCTGTACACCGCCGCGCGGCGGACCCTCGAACTGCGCGGTGACGACGGGACCGGCTGGTCACTCGCCTGGAAGATCAACTACTGGGCGCGGATGGAGGAGGGCGGGCGGGCGCACGACCTGATCCGCGCCCTCGTGACTACAGCGCGGCTCGCGCCGAACATGTTCGACCTGCACCCGCCGTTCCAGATCGACGGCAACTTCGGCGCCACATCCGGCATCGCCGAGATGCTGCTGCAGAGCCACAACGGCGAGCTGCACGTGCTGCCGGCGCTGCCGGCGGCCTGGCCGAGCGGGAAGGTGCAGGGTCTTCGGGGGCGCGGCGGCTACACCGTGGACGCGGCATGGAGCTCCGGCGGGGCCGCCGAGATCCTCATCAGGTTCGACCGTGACGGGACAGTCAACGTGCGCAGCCGGATCTTCGCCGGAACCTACCAGGTGGTCGACACCACGACCGGCGATACGGTCAGCGTCACCAAACCCGAGAACGACGTCATCAGACTGACCGGCCAAGCCGGCCGTACGTACCGCATGACCGGGTCCGGCGGCCCCGCACCGGCGAGCTACGTGCGGATCACCAACGCGACCACCGGCCTGGCACTGGACAGCGGCGGGAATGTCGCCTCCGGGGCGAACCTCAAGCAGTGGAACTGGGACGGCAGCACCAACCTGCAGTGGCAGCTCGTGGACCTCGGCGGCGGGTGGTACCGCATCGTCAACCGCACCAACGGCATGGTCGCCGACAGCTGGGGCAACACCGCCAACGGCGCCGCCGCCCGGCAGGCGGCGTGGGACGGCGGCAACAACCAGCAGTGGCGCCTCAACAGCGTGGGCAACGGCCGCTACCAGATCATCAACCGCGGCACCGGCACGGCCCTCGACGGCATGGGCAACAGCGCCGCCGGCTCCACCGTGGCCATGTGGACGCCGAACAACAGCACCAACAACCAATGGACCATCACGGGCGTGTGAACCCGACGACGCTCGCTTCGCCGCAACCGGCCACCGGTTGCGGCGAAGCCATGAGCTCACCGACGCGGATTCAGGAACGTCCGCTCCACGTCCATTTCTGGTTGTTGCCGCCCCAGCAGTCGTACAGCTGGATCTGGGTGCCGTTGGCGGTGCCTGCGCCGGCGGCGTCCAAGCACCGTCCGGATTGCACGCCGACGATGCTCCCGTCGGAGTTGACGCGCCACTTCTGGTTGTCGCCGCCCCAGCAGCTGTAGATCTGCACCTTCGCGCCGTTCCCGGTGCCGGCGGCATCCAGGCACTTGTTGCCGTACACCTTGACCTCACCCGCGGAGGTCAAAGTCCACTGCTGGTTGGACTGGCCGTTGCAGTCCCACAACTGCACCTGAGTGCCGTCAGTGGTGCTGGCGTTGGGCACGTCCAGGCAACGGCCGGAGGCCACACCCTTGATCTGTCCGGCACCACCGGGCGCTGTCGGGGTCACCGTGGGCGTGGGGTTGGGGTTGGGGTCGGCGGCATTGAGCGCGTTGAGGACTGAGGTGTAGGCGGGCTTCTTGTTGCCGTTGCCGTCGAACAGCAGCGGGGTGTCGCCTGAGCGCCAGGAGTCGATGTCGCGCACGCCCCAGGTGGTGATGCCGTTGCAGCGGGGGACGGCCAGGCAGTCGTTGGTCACCGCGGCGTAGGTGGAGGCCGGGGCGCCCTGGATGTCCAGCTCGGTGATCTGCACGTCCACCCCGAGGGCGGCGAAGCTGGAGATCGTGGTGCGGTAGTTGCTGTTGTAGGGACTTCCGCTGTTGAAGTGCGACTGCAGGCCGACGCAGTCGATCGGCACGCCGCGCTGCTTGAAGTCCCTGACCATGTTGTACACGCCCTGAGTCTTGGCCCAGGTCCAGTTGTCGATGTTGTAGTCGTTGTAGCAGAGCTTGGCGGCCGGGTCGGCGGCCCGCGCGGTGCGGAAGGCGACCTCGATCCAGTCGTTGCCGGTCCGCTGCAGGTTGGAGTCGCGCCGGCCGCCGGAGTTGCCGTCGGCGAAGGCCTCGTTCACCACGTCCCAGGCGTAGATCTTGCCCTTGTAGTGCGCCATGACGCCGTTGATGTGGTCGATCATCGCCTGGCGCAGCGAGCTGCCCGACAGCGACTGCATCCATCCGGGCTGCTGGGAGTGCCAGGCCAGGGTGTGCCCGCGCATCCGCTTGCCGTTCTGCACGGCCCAGTTGTAGATGCGGTCGGCGTTGGTGAAGTTGAACTGGCCCCGGTTGGGCTCGGTGGCGTCGATCTTCATCTCGTTCTCGGCCGTCACCATGTTGAACTCGCGGTTGGCGATCGTGGTGTACTGCGAGTCGCCGAGCTTGAACGCGGTGATGGCGGCGCCGAAGTAACGGCCGCTCTGCGCGGCCGCCGCGCCGAGCGTGCTCGCCGCGGCATCGGCGCGAAGCGGCGCCAGCAGCGCCATGATCATGGCGAGCACACCGAGAGCACCGACGATCAGGGCCCCGCGTATGCCGCTCAAGGGCCGCCTGGTTCCAGGCGAGGGTATGGCGTTTGCGCCCATGCCTGAGCCTCCATAACTGAAATCACGGAAACGGAACACCGCGGGGCACGCCCCACGGGGTCGACGCCGCGCTCACCACCGGAACGCACACCACCAAGGCGTCTCGGACGGCCAGCCCCTGCCGCGCACCATCGACCTGGCAAGGGAGACCGCTGATGACTTAGTGTGGAAATGCTTCCGAAACATGTCAAGATTGATCTGAAAAGTTTCAGACACATTCGCTGGCTTTGTTGGAGCGACATCGGCCCCAGCCACACATCTTGCGCTCCGAAACTTTCGATGGTTCCCTCAGCAAGGGACCATAAGCCATGAAAGTTTCAGCACCAAGTCTGATCATTCCGCATCCGACATCGGCGCACTACCACCTCCAATCAATGCGACGGAGAGGGGCGGCGAAGGCGCCGGAGACACGTGATGCCGTGGCGTCGGGCGGCGATGGGGGACAAAGTGAGCATGCCGCGTAGGGCATGGCGACCCTGGACATGCGATCTGACTTGAGCCAAGGCACGTGACGGCTCGCGACGCCATCGCCGCGCTGGCCGAACGCCTTGCTGACACGCCAACGCCGGGAGGACCCACCCCTGAAGAACTCGGCACCCACCAAGGGTTCATCTCTCAAACCGTCCTCCGAGACAGCCTCCCCCAAGGTCCAGCCCATGGACCGCCTCCATCGCGACAAGGGCCGATGGAGGAACCGAGGATAAGTCGCCCGTCAGCGCGTCAGCGCGGCGCCCAGCAGGCGGATCACATCGGCCTCGCCGGGGTTGACGTCGTCGCTGGATGGCGCGTGTTCGGTGATGGCTGCCCCGACGATGTCGTCCACCTGGGAGATGAGGTCGACCAGTCGCTGCGGCTGCACGCCGTTCGGCTCCGGGTAGCAGGTTGCGCCGAAGGCAGTGGGCTCCAGGACGTCGAGGTCGATGTGGACGTACACGGGGCCGCGCAGATTGTCGAGTGCGCGCTCCAGGTCGTCTACGCCATATCTGCGCAGGCCGGTCTTCGCGAGGTACTCGTGCTCGGACGCGTCACCCGCTCGCTCTCCGGCGATGATCACCTGATGTGGTGCCAGCGGTTGCTCCAGCGTGAGGCCGGTCGGCCCGTCTCCTAGCAGGGCGCGCACCACCATCCCGTGGAAGGCGCCCGATGGCAGCGTGTGAGGGCTGTAGACGTCCGGGTGGGCATCGATCCACAACACCGTCAAGGCATCCCCATAGCGAGTGTAGGCAGCAGTGATCGGCGGGATGTCGACCGCGCAATCGCCGCCGATAGTGATCACACGGTCGTCGATGCCGTCCAGCGCCTTCCGCGTCAGCCGCTGGTTCTCCACGAGCACGTCGTACGCGCGGATCCCGGCGGCCTTGTCCCCGCCCGTTTCAAGCACTGGCACGGTCACCACCGTGTCCGCCGGAACGAGCTCGGCGGCGCGGCGAGCGCCGGCCATCAGCCGCGGCGCCTTGCTCGACGCCGATCCTTGCCATTGCGGTACGCAGAGCACAGTCGTCATGCGGTGACAATACGAGATACCAGAATCAAGGGTCTAGATCGCTCTCTTGTTTCATCGAGGAAATTTCCGCCGGATCGGCACAGCGGCAGGAATTTATACGGCAGGCTCTCGTCAACCCTCGGTTGCCTTCCGCGTCAGAGCCAATGGACCAGATCCGGTCCGAAACACCTATCAGCCGCGGTGGTTGATCAGTCCCGTGGAAGAGGTTGGAGCAGGTGGCAGGACCCAAGCAGTCCCTTCGCGATCACAGCCCCGGCCAGCCGCACACGCACGCTGGACCGATTCGAGCAGTTCCCCGCCGAGGGAGCGCTGCCGCCGGCGCTGGAAGAGGTCGCCTTCCGCCTCAATCCGACGCAGGTCCTGGCCGGCATGGACAGTCGGGATCCGTCCTCGCCTTCCAGACCGATAAACAGCTGTTCGCCGCGGTGATGAACGGCCAGCGCGGCCCCGGGCACGCCGTGCTCGGCCGTCAGGTGGGCGAGCCGATCCCGCCAGCGTCCTTTGTCCAGAGACATGAAGACTCCTCCCTCATGAGCGATGAACGCAGCCTGCTCGGATGTGCCGGGCCTTTCCTCGTCGCCTCGCGAGAGAATCGCCGGCACGTGTCGTGCCCGGCGACCAACCACATCGCGTCAGCGGCTGCCTGTGTATGCGCGTCTGGCCGGTAGGGCGGTGGCCAGCCAGACCACCACGGCGACCAGCAGGACGCAGGCAGGGGCCAGCCACAACGGCCCGGCGGGCCACGGACGTCCGAGGAAGCTCACGCTCAATGTGGTCAGTGGGACAGCGGCCAATGCCACGCCGGCTCCTGCCGCGGCCCCGGCGGTCAGCACGGCCTCCCAGCGAAGCATCCTGCGGAGCTGGCCGGGTGTGGACCCCAGGCGGAGCAGTGCACGGAATTCCTCCCGCCTGGCCGTCGTGGTCGCCACCAACCGATTGGCGACCGCGACGAGCACATAACCCAGGAGGACGACGAGAACCGCCAGGTTCACCACGACCTCGGCAGGGAAGGCGCCCGCTTGCGCGATCGGCGGACTCTCGGTCGCTTTCACTCCGGGCCAGCGCGCGAGCAGGTCGCCGAAGTCGGGAGCGCCCGAGGCGGCAGGCCGTATCAGGATCGCCGAAGCGAGCCCCCTCGTCGTGTGACCGGCAGCGAGATCACGGGAGACGACCAGCGGGCCGAAGCCGAGCGCACGCCGGTAGGTGGCCACCACACGGGCTTTGACCGTCGCACCGTCGCCCATGACGAGCTCGCGGCTCTCCCCCACCGCGCCCACGTGCTCGTCCACGGCGATCGAGGCTCCTACGAGCTCCCTGAGGCTGCCGTGGGAGACGTCGAGGTCGACCACTCCGTGCGCGTCGGGCCCGAGGACAAGGGCGGTCCTGTCCTGAAGGCCTGGATCGTCGCCGAAGGCGAACTCACGGGTGAGCACGGTGGTCGTGGCGACGGGCGCGGCGCCGAGCACGCCGGGCACACCGCGTACGTCAGGCAGGAGCCCGTCAGGGATGCCGCCGAGGCGGTCGGCCGTAACTGCGAGCAGGCCGCGCAGGCCGAGCGCGGCCTCGTCGGCCTTGGCGGTCATGATCGTGGTCTGGGTGAGCACGAAGCTGAGGCCGAGCGTGACCACCATGGCCATGGCCGCGACGGCACCGGCTGTCCTGAGCGCGTAGCCTCGGGCGTTGTTGACAGCGAGCCAGGCGGCGGCGGAAATCCGGGAGGGCAACCGGTCGGCGAGCGCACCTGTCACCGTGCGCACCAGCTGGGGGCCTGCCAGCGCCAGTCCGATCACTGCCAGCAGGGCCGCGTTCGCCGGGCCGATCACCGCCGCCTCCGTGCGGACCAGTAGCGGGATGACCGACAGGACGAACGAGGCCGGCATCAGGAGCAAGCCGACGGCGGTCCGGGCCTTCGATGGCTCTCGCGGCTCGCTCCGCGACTCGGCCAAGCCTCCCGGCACCGACGCCCGCGACACCCGCAGCGAGGCGGCCCACGCGGAGATCCTCACCACCGCCGCCAGCAGCAGCACCGCCGCCAGCGCAGGGAGCGGGCTGTAAACGAGGAACAGCGCGGCGGGAAGCGCGCCTGTCGACACGAGCAGGTCGCCGAACCGCTCGGCCAGGTGGTAGCCGAGCAGGAGCCCCGGGGCGAGCGCCGCCGTGGCGGCCACGGCGGCCTGGATCGCGATCGTCCGCCTGACCTGGCGTGGGGTGGCACCTGCGGCCCGGAGCAGAGCCAGGTCGCGGCGCTGCCGGTTGACCGACAGCGACAGGCTGCCGCCGACCACGAACCCGACGACGAGCAGGCTGATGCCTCCGATCGAACCCGACAGCACGATGAGCAGTTCCCGGGCGGCCGCCATGCCGGGCGATTCGGCGTCGCCGATGAACCGTCCTGTCGCGACGTCGTACCGTTCGCCGAGGAGCTCGCGCAGCCCGGCCGCCACGGCCTCGGTGTTCGCACCGGGGGCGAGGCGCAGGATGACGAGGTCGACAGTGCTCGCGCGTGGCCCGGAGGTCCTGCCGGCCAACTCGGTCGCCGTGGCGTCGGCGACGTACAGGCCGGGAGCGTCGACCAGCGCGGTCACCCGGTAGCGGCCCGGCCGGCCGCCCACCATCAGCCGGACCTCCTGGCCGAGCCGCGCCTGCCGTAGCGCGACCTCGCCGGGATCGCGGGGCGCGCGGCCGGCCCGCAACGATCCGGTGAACGCGAGCGACGACCACCCATGTCCTGCGGTCGCCGGATCGCCTTCGACCGCGGGCACATCCGAATCCGGGATGACGGCGGCAGGAAAGCTCACGTCGCCGGTGGCGGCAGCCACTCCCGGGAACCGGGCAAGCCGGGCGATGAGGGATGTCGGCAGGACGGCGCGTTCCGGCAACGCCACCGGCAGATCTTCCTTCCGCGGCAGGGACTGCCTCGCCGACACCACCACGTCGGCACGTCCGAGCCGCTGCGTGGCGACGCTCGAACGCAACCCCGACTCCGCGACCACCCCGGCCGCGGTGGCCAGCGCCATCCCGCCCAGCACGGCGAAGAACACCGCGGCCAGACCGCCGATTCCGGCCAACGCCAGGGACGTTCTGATCACGGGCGGTCCCCGATCCGGGTGATGCGCGGCTCGCCGTTGAGCCCCGCGAGCCGTGCCGCGAGATCGTCGGCGGACGGGGCGCGCAGCACATCCACCACCTTCCCGTCCACCATGACCAGCGTCTGGTGGGCCCGCGCGGCGGCGACCGGGTCGTGCGTGACCATGATCACGGTCTGGCCCAGGTCGTCGACCAACTCCCGCAACAGGTCCAGCACGCGCGCCGCGCTGATTCGGTCCAGAGCGCCCGTGGGCTCGTCGGCGAACACCACATCGGGACGGGCGGCAAGGGCGCGCACGATCGCCGCGCGCTGCTCTTGCCCGCCCGACAGCTCAGCGGGCCGGTGGCGGAGCCGGTCACGCAGGCCGACCCGCTCCACGAGTTCATGCAGCCAGGCGTGGTCCGGTCGCATCCCGGCCAACCTCAGCGGCAGCGTGATGTTGTCCTCCACGCTGAGTGCGGGCAGCAGGTTGTAGGACTGGAAGACGAATCCGACATGCCTCCTACGCAATTCGGTCCGCCTGGTCTCCGACAACCCGCCGAGGTCCACGCCGCCGATCACCACCGAGCCCGAGGTAGGCGCATCCAGGCCCGCCGCGCAGTTGAGCAGCGTGCTCTTGCCCGATCCCGACGGGCCCATCACGGCGACGAACCTCCCGCGCGGGAAAGAGAGCGTGACCTCGCCGAGCGCGCGGACGTCGCCGTACGTCTTGGTGACCCTCTCCAAGGTGATGACGGTCTGGCTCATCGGCGGCCCGATTTGATGTGGTGGACAATGAGGCCTGCGATGCAGGCGACCGCGATCAGCCCGGAGGGGAGTCCGACGAGCAGGCTGCCACGGCCGATCGTGCTGGCGACGATATTGACGGATATGGCGATGACGAGGATCGCCCACAGCAGGGCGCGCAGAGCCCAGCCGTTCCGCCGTCGCGCGGGCCGCCGCCGTCCTTGGGGTTCGATGCGGTAGGGATCGTCCATATCGAGGGACCTTAGGGACAAGCCTCGGCCGAGGGGATCCTGTCAGCTGGCCAACCGTGGTGGAGCTGGCTGGAGTGTCCGCGCCTTGCGGCTCACCTAGAGTGTCGCTGTGACGCGTGACGCCTTCGAGGCGCTGGACCGCCTCGCGGGTGGGCTCGGCACGGCCCTGCTGGCCCTGGTGACGGTGGTCGGCTGGGTGCTGGTGGGAACCGCCTGCCTGATCGGGATCGGCCTGCCGATGGTGCGGCCGATGCTGTCGGTGACCAGGGCCGTGGCAGAAAGGGAGCGGGCCCGGCTGGGTCGCTGGGGCGATCAGGTGGTCAGCCCTTATCCGGCCACGAGGCCCGCCAAGGGCTGGCACACCGATCCGGCCACCTGGCGCGACCTGATCTGGCTCGCCATCCACAGCACGCTGGGGCTTCTGCTCGGCTTGCTGGGGATCATCCTGCCCATCATGGGACTTCGCGACGCCTCGTTCCCCCTGTGGTGGCACCTCCTGCCCGACGGCGAGGTCGGCTCCTCACTCGGCATCGCCGTGCATACCTGGCCAGGCGTTGTCGCAGTCGGCCTGTCGGGTTTCGTCTGGCTGGCGGCCAGCATGCTGTGCGGTGGCCCGATCGCGCGCCTTCAGTCCCTGCCCGGCCGGCGGCTCCTCAGCCCACACCCGTCCGTCGACCTCTCTGAGCGGGTCGCCCGGCTGACCGCCACCCGGGCCGGCGCGCTCACCGCCCACGCGGCCGAGCTACGCCGGATCGAGCGCGCACTCCACGATGGCGCGCAGAACAGGCTCCTCGCAGTCGTCGTCATGGCCACGGCCGCGAAGCGAGCGCTGGAACGTGACGTGGCCGACGTGGGCCCCGCACTTGACCGCGTCCAGGCGGCGGCCGAGCAGGCGGTGGCCGAGCTGCGCGGCGTCGTCCGCAGCATCCTGCCGCCGATCCTGGAGAACAAGGGCCTCGCCGGCGCGCTGAGCGCGCTCGCCGCCGGCTGCCCCATCCCCTGCGACCTGAAGGACGGCGAGCTCGGGCACCTGCCCCTTTCCGTTGAGGCGACCGCCTACTTCACGGTCGCGGAGGCGCTGACCAACGCCGCCAAGCACAGCGGGGCCACCCGCGTACGGGTGGAGACGGCCAGACACGGCCGGATTCTCCGGATAGAGGTGGAGGACGACGGGGCCGGAGGCGCGCACGAACGCGACGGGTCGGGCCTGGCCGGCATCCGCCGACGCGTCGAAGCCCACGACGGCTCCCTCACGTTGACCAGCCCCCACGGCGGTCCGACGAGAATGAAGGTGGAACTACCATGCGAATCGTGATCGCCGAGGACGACGCCCTGCTGCGCGAAGGCCTGGTCATGCTGCTCGGTGGCGAAGGTCTCGAGGTGGTCGCAGCCGTCTCGAACCCGCAGGAGTTCCTCGTCGCGGTCGCCGAGCACCGTCCCGACGTGGCGGTGGTGGACGTACGCATGCCGCCCACCCACACCGACGAAGGGATCAAAGCCGCGGTAGAGGCCAGGCGGTCACACCCCGAGCTCGCCGTGCTTGTGCTTTCTGCCTACGTCGAGCAGGCGTTCGCCACCGAACTGCTGGCCGATGGCGCCCGTAGCGTGGGCTACCTCCTCAAGGAGCGAGTAGGGCAGTTCAAGGAGTTCCTCGACGCGCTGGAGCGGGTAGCCGCCGGCGGCGTGGCCATCGACCCTGAAGTGATCGCCCAGCTGTTCACCCGCCGAAGTGGACCGTTGGACCGGCTCACCCCCAGGGAACGAGAGGTGCTCGCGCTGATGGCCGAAGGACTCGGCAACATCGTGATCGCCGAGCGCCTGCTGATCACAGAAGGCGCAGTGCACAAACACGTCAGCAGCATCTTCGGCAAGCTCCACTTGGCTCCGACAGACCGCGTGAGCCGCAGGGTCACCGCTGTCCTGCGATATTTGGAGGGATGAAAGACGTCTGTGCCCGCCGACGCTGTCCGGGCCCGCTGCCCCGCCCACCGTTGTGAGTGAGCACGCCGCACGAGCGCTGTCTGTCTCCGGTCAGCGGTGATCGACTCGGCCGTGATCAAGCACAACGGCGTTCACTACCGCTACACGAAGGACGAGCGGGACCAGATGCCTTCCGTGCCCAGCGCCAAGCTCATCACCGCCGAAACGAGCACTCACGCAGGCATTCCTGCACGGCACGGTACGGCTGGACTGGCGGCTGGACGCGATCGCCGCCAAGCAATGCCCGTAGCAGTCGCGGGCGATCCGATCAACCGCTCGCCGGTCATGGTGGCGCTGGGCTTCCGGGCGGACAAGACGCGTTGGGTGCACCACCACAGCGGTGCACCCACACGGCGGTTTCATGGCGTCGTGGCCGGGGTGCCTTCGCCAGGTCAGGTGCGGGTCCAGCGTTGGTTGGCGCCGCCGTTGCACGACCAGATGGTCAGCTTGGTGCCGTTGGCGGTGGCGTTGTTCGGCACGTCCAGGCACTTGTTCGCCCCGACGGCGGTGATGGTGCCGTCGGAGTTGAAGCGCCACTGCTGGTTGTCCTGGCCGTTGCAGTCCCAGATGATGACGTTGGTGCCGTCGGCGGTGCCCCGGTTGTACACATCCAGGCACTTGCCGCCAAAGACCCGCAGCTCACCGCTCGCGGTCTGCGTCCACTGCTGGTTGGCCTGGCCGTTGCAGTCCCAGATCTGCACCTGCGTGCCGTTGGCCTGCGAAGAGTTCGGGACGTCAAGACACTTGCCCGACCCCGCGCCCCGGATCGCGCCCGCGGGCGGGGGCGTGACGATGCCCCCTCCGGTCACGACGTACATGGCCGCCCCGTGTCCGGGGACCGACGCGCTGATCGTCCCGGATGACGAGGACGTCGTGTGCGCCCACAGGTCGCGCACCGAGTAGGAGGACGCGGACCCCAGTCCCAGGGCGGAGGCGGTGGTGGAGATCGTCGAGGTGGAGGTGCCCCGGTTGAGCAGCACGACCGCGACCGAGCCGTTCGACATCGGCTTTCGCCAGACCTCCAGGTTGCCGTTGTCACTGATCTTGTGGCCCTGCCTGCCGCCCCAGTCCTGGTTGACCGCGATGACCTCGGTGTTGGTGAGGATCGTGCGCGTATCGGCGCTCATCGTGCGGATGTCGTTTCCGGCGAGGAGCGGCGCGTTCAGCAGCGACCACAGGCTGAAGTGCGCGCGGCCCTCGGTCCCCGTCACCCCGCCGACGCCCACCTCCAGCATGTCGGGGTCGTTCCACCCGCCCGGGCCCGAGTACGCGTCGAGCCCGACCTGCTGGTCCAGGATCCCCATGATCGAGTTCCAGTTCGCTGCGATGTCGCCGGTGTTGCGCCAGGAGTTGCCCACAGGCATCCCCCACGTCCATACGCTCTCCTGCCCCCAGTTGCACAGGCTGTACACGATCGGACGGCCGGTGGCGGCAAGCGCGTCCCGCATGGCCGTGTACCGCTGCTGCCCGTTCAGGCCCTGGTGGTCACCGCAGTTGTCGTACTTCAGGTAGTCGATCCCCCAGGACGCCCACAGGGCCGCGTCCCGCCGCTCGTTGCCCAGGCTGGCCGGGTACCCCGCGCACGTCGTGGTTCCGGCCGAGGAGTAGATGCCGAGCTTGAGCCCTTTGGAGTGGACGTAGTCGGCCAGGGCTTTGATGCCGTTGGGGAACTTCTGCGGATCCGGCACCAGGTCACCGTTGGAGTTGCGGCTTCTGGTGGACCAGCAGTCGTCGATGTTGACGTAGGTGTAGCCCGCCGCCGCCATGCCGCTGGAGACCATGGCGTCAGCTGTCTGGCGGATCAGCGAGTCGCTGACGTTGCAGCCGAAGCTGTTCCAGTCGTTCCAGCCCATCTGGGGCGTGCGGGCCAGTCCGTTCTCCAGCGCGGCGGCCGGCGACGTCGCACCGCCGATCGCGACGACGAAGCCGGCTGCGAGTACCGTCGCCAATGCCAAGCCAAGGATTCTGCGCATCTGATTCCTCTGTCTACCGGGGTGTCGGGGAGATCTCCGGGCGATCCACCGGGGGACGGCCGGCCCCCGGGAAGGAGGTCATGCGTCAAGGCGGGTCCAGCGCTGGTTGGCGGCGCCGTTGCAGGACCAGATCTGGAGCTTGACGCCGTTGGCGGTGGAGTAGTTCGGCACGTCCAGGCACTTGTTCGCCCCCACGGCGGTGATGGTGCCGTCCGAGTTGAAGCGCCACCGCTGGTTGTCCTGGCCATTGCAGTCCCAGATGACGACGTTGGCGCCGTCGGCGGTGCTCCGGTTGTACACATCCAGACACTTGCCGCCGTAGACCCGCAGCTCACCGCTCGCGGTCGCCGTCCACTGCTGGTTCGCCTGGCCGTTGCAGTCCCAGATCTGCACCTGCGCGCCGTTCGCCTGCGAGGCGCCGGAGACGTCAAGACACCTGCCCGACCCCACACCCCTGATCGCACCCGCACCAGGGGTTGGGCCAGGGGTGCCGCCCCCCGGTTGGCCGATGCTGCCCGGTACCGACTGAAGCGCCTGGTACCAGGCGGCGGCCATCTTGTCGTAGCCGCCGGCGGTGGGGTGGATGCCGTCGATCAGGTCGGAGGTGGTCAACTTGCTGTGCATGTCGACCAGGTGGACATGTTTGCCGCTGTTCACCTTGCTCTGGACGATGCCGGGGATCGCCGCGTTGAAGGTGCGGCCGGCCGACTCCTGGCCGGAGTTGGACAGCGGGATGATGGTGGCGACGAAGACGTCCGCGCTGGGCACGGCTGTGGTGATGTGGTCGATCAGTGTGGACAGCCGTTGCGGGGCGCCGGCCACGTTGTAGTTCTGCAGGACATCGTTGGTGCCGATGTGCAGCAGCACGGTGCGCGGTGTGTACGTACGCAGCCAGCCGGTGATGTTCGCGTCGATCTGGTCGATCCGCCACCCGGGATGGCCCTCATGATCGTGGTCGCCCAGGCTGCCCGGCCCGTTGAACTGCGACCCGACGAAGTCGACCGTGTAGCGGCCGGCGGCCAAGCGTTGCCACAACCCGATCCGGTACCCGCCCGGCACCTGCGTGCCCTCGGTGATCGAGTCGCCCAGCGGCATGACCCGCACCCCGCCGTTGGACTCGGCACCGGCGGTCCCCGTCCCCATCGCCGTGCCCGCCACCACCAGGGCCACGGCCATCAGCGCGGCGACCCACCAGCGTCCCCACGCACGCATGCTCAACACCTCGCCGATGTCAGCGAGCGCGTCGAATCGATCGGCATTGTTTGCGCTAACACACTAATCTCCAGCCTTCTCGTCAAAGAGTGCTTGCAGCAGAGTTCCCGGGGCACCCGAATGCGGCTGCACAGGAGGGGCGCGTCGCATAGATGCCGACCGGGCCGCCCCCATCACGTCAGCCTGCACACGGCGGATCCGGGGAGCTTGTCGCGAGGCGGTGAGGGACGCAGGAAGCCCTCCGTCCCCTCTGTCGCGGACACGTGGACCTCCTTGTGGGAAAGATCGGCGACTTGGATCGCGCTGAGTGATGCCGTACCGCGACCATGGTGGGCGCGGTCGGGGCCGGCCTGATTCGGCATGCCGGCGACGGCTCCGCTATCTCTGTTAGCGTTAACAGCGTGCTTTAAGCTTGACCAGTGCTCCTTCCACGCGGCCCGGCTGAGGTGGTGGTGTGGCGGAGCAAACATGATCTGGGAACCTCCGTCAAGGGGCCACCCCCGGTTCGTAACGGTTCCGCCGCGCACCGAGGTGGCCTGACCGGCTGCGATCACACTGTCGCGACCGGGCGAGGTGATGAAACGTTCATCCCGTGGCGGCGGGGCAAGACCGGAACGCACCAGCACACAGGCCCCTCGGGCATCCCCCATCCGATCGAACCGATTCGCCTGTAGCCTTGACAGGTTTCGTGGCGGTTTCCACACTGAGTCCGCAAGGCGGCTACCTTCTGCCGGAGTCGGTGGTGAGCGGCAGGAGACTCGGCTGTGACGCGTCCGGCGAATGGACCGGCGGTGGATTGTCGCGTCCCCGCCGGCCAGGCGGAGCTCTTGCCGCGATACAGCCCAGAGAAAGGGTTCAGGCTCGTCGGCCGGCGCGACTCAGCAGTGCGGTCGCCGCGACGGCGAGCACTGCCAGAAGGGAGAGCGCGACGGCCGGACCGAGGACCGTCCACGGCGCGAGCTCCACGTATGACTGGTTCTCCGACAGCAGCCGCCCCCATTCGGGTACGGGCGGCTGCTCGCCGAGCCCGAGGAAGCCGAGGGAGGCGAGGACGAGGACGACGGTCGGCAGCCGCAGCAGGGCATTGCGCAGCAGTGGCGGGACCAGGGCGGGCAACAGATGACGCCGGATCAGGTGGCGGCGGCTCGCCCCCAGGGCGAGGGAGGCGGCTATGTGGGTTGCGGCGCGTTCCTGTTCCAACAGCGCGGCGGTCTGGGCGGCGTACGGGCTCCACCCGACGAGGCAGACGGCCAGTGCCGCGCCGAGCGCCGACGGGCCGGTTACGGCGGTGACCAGCAGGCCCGCCAGGATCACCGGCAAGGTGGACACGATGTCGGTCAGACCGGCCGTGACCTGGCGCGCCAGTCCGGCGAGCACACCGAGGACAAGACTGACGGCGGTGACGGCGAAGGCCAGCGCCGTGGTGCGGAGTGCGCCGTGCCCCAGCCGGGCGAGCAGATCACGCCCGAGCGCGTCGGTGCCGAGCGGGTGCTCGTACGAGGGAGCCAGCAGCCGCCCGGCGGTGTCCACCTGGATGGGATCACGCAACAGCCCGAGCCCGACGACGGTGGCGAGCAGCAGGGCGCACCCGATGGCCACGGTCGGCAGCGCGCGTCCAGTATGCAGGCCGGGCAGGGGTAGCGACGGCAGCGCCCCGTCGCGTAGAGCGGGGCCGAGCATGGCGCGTCGTGCCGAGCGTACGAGCAGTCCCGCGCCGGCGCCGAGCAGGATCAGGGCGAGGCTTCCGCTCTGCAGGACGGGCAGGTCCTGCGCGATGGCGGCATCGAGGGTGAGCATGCCAAGGCCGGGAATTGCGTAGATCTTCTCGACGGCGACTGCGCCCCCGGCCAGGCTGACCACGGTGGGCAGCAGTTGCGGGAGTACGCCGGGCACCACGCGGCGCAGGGCGGCACGCATGATCCAGCCAGGCGGCATTCCACTGGCGGTCGCCGCACGGGTCCAGGGCTCACGGAACGCGGCGGGCAGCGCCTGGTCGAGCAGTCCGCCGATCATCGCACCGGAGGGCACACCGAGGGCGAGCGCGGGCAACACCGTCGACGACGGCCCCTCCCAGCCGTATGGCGGAAACCAGCCCAGGTGCACGCCGAGGACGGTGGAGAGAACGGCCGCGAGCAGGAACTTGGGCAGTGCCGCCACCACCGCCGCGCCGATTCCTGCCCTGTTGCGGGTGAGCCGGCGATGGGCGCCCAGCCACAGTGTCCGGGCGCAGACCATCGCGGCAACGGTGAGGGTGACCATGAGTGCGGCCGAGGTGAGGGTGAGTGAGACGCCGAGCGCGGTGCCGAGGGCGGGCGCCACCGGCTCGCCGGAGACCCAGGAGGTCCCCGCATCGCCACGTACCAGAGCTCCCAGCCAGTGGAGCAGGGCGGCCACCGGACCGGCGTCCAGTCCGAGTTGTTCACGTACGGCGGCCAGTGCCTCGGGGGACGGCTCCTGCTCGCCGGAACGGGCACGCAGGACGGTGAGCGCCGCGTCCGTACCGGAGATCCAGGGCAGCAGGGCGATGACGGTCAGCAGCCCGGCGCCGGCGAACAGTGCGCCGAACAGCCCGGCCCAACGGCCGCCGAAGCCGCGGGACCGGCCGGCGACGGGCGTGCCGGGCCGCGAGTCGGCTGTGGTGACGCTCATGTGAGGGCGCTCTCGTGTCCGCTACTTCAGCCGGGTGTCGAGGCCTACCAAGGAGCGCTCGCGCGGATCAAGGATGACGCCTTCGACGTCGGTGGAGATACCCTGCAGGACCTTTTCGTGGATGAGCGGCACGACGGCGTCGGTGGACAGGACGGCGGCTTCGGCGGCCATCACCTTGTCCTGGCGCGTGTCGGCGCCGGACTGAGCGGCGGCCGAAATGGCCCGGTCGACGGCCGGTTCGACGAGCCGGGTGATGTTGTAGGAGCCCTTGCTGGTGTAGTCGCTGGCCAGGTAGGCGACCGGGTCGCCGGTGTCGAGGAGCGTCACCCGGGAGAAGACCAGCGCGTCGTACTTCCCTGCGAGCAGATCGGCCTCCATCTGCGTATATTCACGGACGTCCTGCTTCACGGTGAATCCGGCCTTCTCCAGTTGCTGCTGGAGCACGCTGGCGACTTCGGGCAACTCGGTGCGATTGGTGATGGTGGCCAGTGTGATGGCTTTGCCGCCGGTCTGCTGCTTGACCTGCTCGGCGGTGGCGGCCTTCACGATGTGCTCGACGGTGACGTGCTTGTCCCGGGTCCAGGAGATGGCCGGGCCGAACAGTCCCTGGGCGGCCTCGGCGTAGCCGCCGAAGACGCTGTCCACGAGCGCGGCGGGCTCGACGGCCTCGCGGGCGGCGGCGCGCATCGCGGCGTCCCTGAAGACACCGCTGCCGGTGTTGAGCAGCAGGCTGTCGGTTCGGGTGGACGGGACCTCGTGGAGGGTTCCGGGTGCAAGGAGCTTGGCCTGGGAGGTGGGGATCCACTCGGCGATGTCAACGGATCCGCCACGCAGGGCGTTGGCGCGAGCGGTGCCGTCGGCGATCCACGAGACGTCGATGCCGGCGGCCTTGGCCTTGCCGCCCCAGTAGCCGTCGAAACGGTCAAGGGTGGCTTGGGTCTTGCCGCTGAGCTTGGTGATCTTGAAGGGTCCGGTGCCGGTGCCGATCGGGCTGACGGCGCCGTTGGATCCATACGCCTTCGGGGCGAGGATGCCCAGGGCGGGAGAGGCCAGGCGCAGCGGCAGGACGGGGTCGACGGTGCCGGTGGTGAGAACGACGGTGTGGGCGTCCTGCGCCTTGGCGGTCAGCTCGATGTCGCTCAGCACGCGCGGTGCCGGCTCGGCATCGGAGGCGTGTGCAAGGGCGTTCGCGACGGCCTCGGCGGTGACCTTCGTCCCGTCCTGAAATTGGGCGTCGCGTAGTTCGAAGGTCCAGGTGGTGTCGTCAGTCTGTTTCCAGGAAGCGGCGAGTGCGGGCTTCGCGGTGCCGTCAGCGTCGAGCCTGGTCAGGCCCTCGATGACGGAGAGCTTACTCAGTACCGTGGCGTCGTTGCTGTACGGGGAGAGGGCCTGGGCCGGTGGCACGGCCAGGGCGACTCTGATGCGCTGCTCGGAGCGGGCGCCCCTGCCGGCGGAGCCATCCGAGAAGCAGCCGGCGAGTAGCGGGGTAAGGAGCAGCACCGCGGCAAGGCGGAGGGGAATTGTGCGCATAAGAGTAGTCCTGTGGTGCCTGGTCCGAATTGATCGAAATAAGGTTAGCCTAACTTAACTGTT
The DNA here is from genome assembly GCF_040137845.1 of Nonomuraea sp. B19D2. NCBI lineage: Bacteria > Bacillati > Actinomycetota > Actinomycetes > Streptosporangiales > Streptosporangiaceae > Nonomuraea > Nonomuraea sp. B19D2. Next base: position 80,836 of record NZ_JBEFAK010000039.1, read on the forward strand.
TGGCTTTCAACCAACCCTGCCACTCAGCGGGAGCCGAGCCGAAGGACGTCGAGGGCCGTCAGGGCCACATGCAGCTCGGTGCGCCGCTGCCCGGACTCCAAGTCGGAGCCGAGCAGCCGTTCGATGATGTGAAGCCGCTGGTAGAGCGTCTGCCGCGACAGATCCGCCGCCTGGGCGGCGACCGTCTTGTTGCCTGCGGCGTCCAGGTAGTGGCGCAGCGTGGACACCAGATCGGTGTTGTGCCGGTGATCGTGGTCGATGAGCCGGCCCACCTGGCGCTCCACGTAGCCCTGGAGGCGTACGTCCGAGCGCAGCGCGTACAGCAGCTGCCGCAGCCCGATGTCCGACAGCTCGTGGTAAGGCTTGCGGGAGGATGTGCCGGGCAGGGCCGACTCCGCGACGTGAGAGGCGTCTCGGAAGGACCGCGCGGCCTGGGAGAGGTCGGCCACTTCCGAGCCGACGCTCACAACCGCTTGCGGGGCCAGTTCCATGGCGGCGCGGCCGATCAGCTCGACCGGGGGCCTCCACTGCTTGGTGTACCGCAGACCGACCAGCACACCGATCCGTCCGGCGCCCAGCTCACCCACGAGCGCGGGGACGCCGGCCGCCGTGACCTCCTTCACCAGGCTTTCCTCGAGTTCCGCGACGCTCACGCGGGACTCGTCGCCGGGCAGGTCCACGAGGACCACGACGTACCGGCAATCGCGGACGGGCAGGCCGAGCGCCGCCGTGCGGACCGCGGCCTCGCCCGCGGTCCGGTAACGCTGCTCTGCCAGGTCCAGCAGGGCCCCGCGGTGCGCTCCGCGCTCCCAGGCCGCCGGGTGGATGAGGCGGGAGATCGCCAGGGACATCGCCGCCCGTTCCAGCACCGACGTGTCCACCTCGGAAAAGGTGAGCTCCATGGCGATGCGGTCGGGCAGCATGACCACGCGCCCGCAGCGCTCCCCTCGGTATTCCACCGGGCACACCAGCCATCCTTCGGGGCCGCTCACCGCCGCGGAGTCGGTCGGCGGCGTCGCGCGGGAGCGCCGCTCCCAATCCGTGAGGACTTCCTCCACGGTGCGGGCCGACGGCTCGCAGATCAGCGCCTGGTGTGCCTGGTTCTCCAGCACGACCGCCCGGCCGCTCATCTCGGCCGCCGCGCGCATCACCTCTGCGGCCCCGGCGCCCCTCAAGGTCAGGCCGGTGAACGTCTCGTGAATCTCCTGTGTCCGGCGGAGCGTCTCCACCTGGTTGCCGAGCAGGAGCTCGTGGACGACCTGGGTGACCTCCAGGAAGTTGACGTCCCTGGACAGCAGCACCAGCGGCAGATCATGTGCTCTGCATGCGCGCACCAGTTCCTCAGGCGGGCGGTGGTAGCGCCGGACGAGTTCCAGGACGAGACCGGCGGCGCCGACCGTGGCCAGCTCGTCGACGTAGCGCCGCACCAGCGCCGGTTCGCGGGGCAGCGGCATGCCCGTGGTCAGGACCAGCTCGCCCCCCTTGAGGAAGGAGGCCGGGTCGGTCAGCTCTGTGATGTGCACCCAGCGGACCGAGCGCCCGAGCTGTGACTCGCCCGCGACCACCTGGGGCCGGCCGGCAGCCAAGACGGGAAGGGCGAGCACATCGGCGACGGTGAGCACGCGGCCGCGCACCGGCGCCGCGGCCGGCGATGGGACCTGATCGGATGCCCGGGTCATGGCTGCTCCCTCCGCGACCACGGTACGCGACCCTGATGACGTGCTGAGACGGCAGGTTGACACTTCGTCCAGAGCGAGGTCGCCAGGCGGACACATCAGCCGTTGCCCGGCCACTGCCGCTCGGCCATGCTCGGATGCCAACGCGACCGATGACCAGCAGGCCGGGAGACGATTATGACCAATCTGTCGCCGCACCTCCGCCAGGCGACCCCCGTGGTGGCGGTCCGTGGTGAGGGAGCCCATCTGTACGGCGAGGACGGCCGCCGCTATCTGGACTTCACCGCGGGCATCGGGGTCACCAGCACCGGCCACTGCCACCCCCGGGTGGTCGCCGCGGCCCAGGAACAGGTAGCCACGCTCATCCACGGCCAGTACACGACTGTCATGCACCGGCCGCTCCAGCAGCTGGTCGCCGAGCTGGGCGAGGTGCTTCCGGATGGGCTGGACAGCCTGTTCTTCACCAACTCCGGCAGCGAGGCGGTGGAGGCGGCGCTGCGGCTGGCCCGCCAGGCGACCGGCCGGCCCAACATCGTGGTCTGTCACGGCGGCTTCCACGGCCGCACCGTCGCGGCGGCCTCCATGACGACCTCGGGCACCCGCTTCCGCTCGGGGTTCGCGCCGCTGATGCCGGGTGTGGTGGTCACCCCGTTCCCGGCCGCCTACCGGTACGGCTGGGACGAGGACACCGCGACCCGCTTCGCCCTCCGGGAGCTCGACTACGTGCTGCAGACGATCTCCTCACCAGCCGACACGGCGGCGGTCGTCGTGGAGCCCGTGCTCGGGGAGGGCGGGTACATGCCGGCGACCCGCGCCTTCATGGAAGGGCTGCGGGAACGGGCGGACCGGCACGGGTTCCTCCTCGTCATGGACGAGGTGCAGACCGGGGTGGGCCGCACCGGCCGGTTCTGGGGGCACGAGCACTTCGGCGTCACCCCGGACATCCTGGTGACGGCCAAGGGCCTGGCCAGCGGCTTCCCCCTGTCCGGCATCGCGGCCTCCGAGGAGCTGATGAGCCGCGCCTGGCCAGGGTCGCAGGGCGGCACGTACGGCGCCAACGCGGTCGCCTGCGCCGCCGCCGTCGCCACCCTGCGCACGGTCCGCGAGGAGCGCCTGGTGGAGAACGCCGAGGCCATGGGCAAGAGGCTGCGCGCCGGGCTGGAGGAGGTGGCCGCCGAGCACTCCTGCATCGGGGACGTGCGGGGGCTCGGCCTGATGCTGGCCAGCGAGTTCGTCACCGAGGACGGCGAGCCGGCGCCCGAGATCGCCGCCCGCGTCCAGCAGGCCGCCATCGAGGAGGGGCTGCTGCTGCTCCTGTGCGGCGCCTGGAACAACGTCGTGCGCATGATCCCGGCCCTCGTCATCGACGAGGCGGGGGTGGACGAGGGCATCCGCGCCTGGAGCGCGGCTGTGCGGGCCGGAGCGCCCGGCCGATGACCGGCAGGCCCGGCGACGCCTCGCTCACGCCCCACCGGCCCGCATCCGCCCGTGAGCTGCTGGACCTGCTCGGGCGGACCGCTCCTGGGCTGGACGTGGAGACGGACGCGGGCCGGCGCGCGCAGTACGCCTACGACGCCTCCAACTACCGGGTGCCGCCGCTGGCCGTCGCCTTCCCCCGGTCAGCCGGCGACGTGCGAGCCGTCGTCCGGGCCTGCCACGAACTCGGCGTCCCCGTCACCGCACGCGGCGGCGGCACCAGCATGGCCGGCAACGCCGTCGGGCCGGGCGTGGTGCTGGACTTCTCCCGCCACATGCGCCGCGTCCTGAACATCGACCCCCGGACGCGGACCGCCCGCGTGGAGGCCGGTGTCGTCCTGGACGACCTGCGCGCGCTAGCCGCGCGCGAAGGGCTGACGTTCGGCCCGGACCCCTCCTCGCACAGCCGCTGCACCCTCGGCGGCATGATCGGCAACGACGCGTGCGGCAACCGCTCCGTCCGCCATGGACGTACGGGCGCCCACGTGGAGTCCCTGGAGATCGTCACCGCCGACGGTGTCCTGGCGTACGCGGAACGCGGCGGACTGCGCGCCGCCGATCCCGCCGACGGCGAGCGGATCGCGGCGCTGGAGAAGGAGCTGCGGCGGCTCGTCGAGGAGAACCTGGCGCCGATCCGCACCGAGCTGGGCCGCATCCCGCGGCAGGTCTCCGGCTACCAGTTGCAGCACCTGCTGCCCGAGCACGGCTTCGACGTCGCCCGGGCCCTGGTCGGCACCGAAGGCACCTGCGTGCTGGTCACGGGGGCAACCGTGCGGCTGGTGCCCGAACCCGCGGCCACCTCCCTGCTCGTGCTCGGCTACGACGACGTGGTCGCCGCCGCGGAGGACGTGCCGGAGATCCTGCGCTGGTCCCCCACCGCCGTGGAGGGCATGGACGAGGCGATCGTCGCCACCATGCGGGCCCGCCGCGGCCCAGGCTCGGTCATCGGCCTGCCGGACGGGCGCGCCTGGCTGTACGTCGAGCTCGACGGTGAAGCCCCGGATGATCCAGCGACCCGGGCCCGCGACCTGCTGGGCGTGCTCCGTTCACGGGGGCGGCTGGTGGCCGGACGGATCGTGGAGAACGGGGCGGAACGCCGCTCGCTGTGGCGGGTGCGCGAGGACGGCGCCGGCCTGGCCGCCCGCCTGCTGGACGGCGGCGAGTCCTGGCCGGGCTGGGAGGACGCCGCCGTCGCCCCGGCGAACCTGGCCGCCTACCTTCGGGACTTCCGCGCCATCCTGGCGGCGCACGGGCTGAGTGGCGTGCTGTACGGGCACTTCGGCGCAGGCTGCGTCCACGTGCGCATCGACTTCGCCTGGTCCACGGACGGCGGCAGGGCGGTGGCGCGGCGGTTTCTGCGCGAGGCGGCGGAGCTGGTCACCCGGCACGGCGGCACCCTGTCCGGAGAGCACGGCGACGGCCGCGCCCGCGGCGAGCTGCTGGAGATCATGTACGGCCCCCGCATGCTGGAGCTGTTCGCCGCCGTCAAGCGGGTGTTCGACCCCGAAGGCCTGCTCAACCCCGGCGTGATCGTCGACCCGGCGCCGCTGGACGCCGACCTGGCGCTCGACACGCCGCCGGGCGCGCGGGCGTGGTCGGCCTTGACGCTCTTCCCGCAGGACGGCGACGGTTTCGCCGGGGCGGTGCGCCGCTGCGTCGGCGTCGGCCGCTGCCGTGCCGATTCGGGTGGCGTCATGTGCCCGAGCTACCGTGCCACCGGCGACGAGCGCGACTCCACGCGCGGCCGGGCCCGAGTACTGCAGGAGATGCTGCGCGGCGAGACCGTCACGGACGGCTGGCGCTCGCGGGAGGTGCGTGACGCGCTCGACCTGTGCCTGTCGTGCAAGGCGTGCTCGGCCGACTGCCCCACCGGTGTGGACATGGCCACTTACAAGGCGGAGTTCCTGCACCGGCACTACCGCGGCAGGCTGCGGCCCCGTGCCCACTACTCCCTGGGCTGGCTGCCCGCCGTCGCCCGCGTGACCACGCTCGCGGCCGGGCCGGTCAACGCCCTGCTGCGCGGCCCGGCCGGGCGGCTGCTGGCCCGGCTCGGCGGCATCACACCACAGCGGCGGCTGCCCGCGTTCGCCCCTCGGCGAGCCCTGCGCACCGCCCTCGCCGCCGCTCCCCCAGACGCACGGAAACCACGAGCGTTGCTGTTCGTCGACAGCTTCACCGCGGCGTTCCGGCCGGGCGTGGCGGCGGCGACCTCACGGGTCCTCGCCTCAGCCGGACTGCCCGCCGCCCCGCAAGCAGGGCTGTGCTGCGGGCTGACGTGGACCAGCACCGGCCAACTGGCCGTGGCGCGCCGCGTCATGGCGCGTACGGTCGCGCGGCTCGACACGGGGTCCGGCGGGCCGCAAGCGGGGCTGCCGATCGTGGTGCCCGAACCGAGCTGCGCGGCCGCACTCGCCCACGACCTCCCCAGGCTGCTCGGCACCGACGCCGCTGAGCGCGTGGCCCGCCGGATCCGCACGCTCACGGCGGCCCTGGACGAACTGGCCGCCCCCGGATGGGAACCGCCCCCACTGCCCGAGCGGGTCGTATTGCAGACCCACTGCCACGAATACGCCCAGTTCCCCGGGCACCGGCCACGCGACCTGCTGCGCCGCCTCGGCGTGCGGGAGATCGCCGAGGCGGAGGGCTGCTGCGGCCTGGCGGGCAACTTCGGCTTCGAGGACCAGCACTACGACACCTCCATGGCCGTCGCCGACCTGGCCCTGCGCCCCACGCTGGACAAGGTGCGCGACGCGGTGGTGGTGGCCGACGGGTTCGGCTGCGCCACCCAGGTGGAGCACCTCGGCGGGGACCGCGGGCTCGCCGCCCTGCACCTGGCCGAACTCCTCGACCCCGGACTCGAAGACACAGACAGACCTTCAGCTGAATGAAAGGCAGGCTCACCGTGACCTCACCCATCGAACAGGTGCCGAAGCGGCTGTTCATCGCCGGCCAGTGGGCCGAGGCCGCCTCCGGCGCCACCATGCCCGTCGAAGACCCTGCCACCGGCCAGGTCCTCTGCCACGTGGCCGACGCCGGCCCCGACGACGGGCGGCGCGCCGAGGAGGCGGCGGTCGCCGCTCAGGGGGAATGGGCGCGCACCGCGCCACGCGCCCGCAGCGAGATCCTGCGCCGGGCGTACGAGATCATCATCGCCCGCACCGACGAGCTGGCCCTGCTCATGACCTCCGAAATGGGCAAGTCGCTCGCGGAGGCGCGCGCCGAGGTGGCCTACGCGGCCGAGTTCTTCCGCTGGTTCTCCGAGGAGGCGGTGCGGATCGAGGGGGCGTACGGCACGCTGCCCGACGGCCGCAACCGGATGCTGCTCTCGCGCCGCCCGGTCGGGCCCTGTCTGCTGATCACCCCGTGGAATTTCCCGCTCGCCATGGGCACCCGCAAGATCGGCCCGGCGATCGCCGCCGGCTGCACGATGGTGCTCAAGCCGGCGCCGCAGACGCCGCTGTCGAGCCTCGCGCTGGCGGACATCCTGCGGGAGGCCGGGCTGCCCGACGGCGTGCTGAACGTCGTCACCACCTCCCGCGCCGGTGAGGTGGTCGAGCCACTGCTGCGCGGCGGGCGCATCCGCAAGCTGTCCTTCACCGGCTCCACGCAGGTGGGCCGCACGCTCCTGGCCCAGTGCGCCGACACCGTCGTGCGGCCCTCCATGGAGCTGGGCGGCAACGCCCCGTTCATCGTCTTCGACGACGCCGACCTGGACGTGGCCGTGGACGGCGCGATGGTGGCGAAGATGCGCAACATGGGCGAGGCGTGCACCGCCGCCAACCGCTTCTTCGTGCACTCCTCCGTCGCCGGGGAGTTCGCCGCCCGGCTCGCCGACCGCATGGGGTCGCTCGTCGTGGGGCCGGGCACCGAGCCGGGCGTCGACGTCGGCCCGCTCATCGACCGGGCCGGCCGGGCCAAGGTCGCCGAGCTGGTCGCCGACGCCGTAGAGCGCGGCGCGAAGGTGCTGGTCGGCGGCGAGATCCCGGACGGGCCCGGTTGCTTCTACCCGCCCACCGTCCTCACGGGCGTCGACCCGGGATCCCGGCTGATGAGCACGGAGATCTTCGGGCCGGTCGCGGCCGTGCTGACGTTCGACGACGAGGACGAGGTCGTGCGGGCCGCCAACGACACCGAATGGGGGCTGGTCGGCTACGTCTTCACCCGGGACCTGAGCCGCGGGCTGCGCGTGGGCGAGCGGCTGGAGGTGGGCATGGTCGGGCTCAACACCGGCCTGGTGTCCAATCCGGCGGCGCCTTTCGGCGGGGTCAAGCAGTCGGGGCTGGGCCGGGAGGGCGGCCGGGTCGGCATCGAGGAGTTCCTCGAGTACAAGTACCTGGCCGTGCCGGTGTGAGCGCCGTGCGCCGCCCCCTCCTGGTCGCCCTGCACGACGGCACGCCGCTGCCGCATTCCGAACGCGTCGAAGCACTCGCCGACGTCCGCCACGTCGGCGAGGACAACCTGGCCGCCGCCCTGCCCGGCACTGACGTGCTGCTCGTGGGCGGCGCCGGGTTCACCCGCATCGCGTCCGCCTGGCCGGACACGGCGCGCGCGCCGCGCTGGGTCCACGTTGCCGCCACTGGCGTGGAGCACGTACTGTTCGACGCGCTGGTCCGCGACCCCGGGCTCGTCCTGACCAATTCGCGCGGCATCTACGACGAGGCGATCGCCGAGTACGTCCTCGGGCTGATCCTCGCCCTGGCCAAGGACCTGCCGGCCACCCTCGCCCACCAGCGCCGCCGAGAATGGCGATGGCGGGAGAGCGAGCGGATCGGCGGCCGGGCCGCCCTCGTGGTGGGTACGGGGCCGATCGGCCGGGCCATCGCCCGCCAGCTGCGTGCCGCCGGCCTGCGGGTCCGCGGCGCGGGCCGTACCGGCAGGTCCGGCGATCCCGACTTCGGGACCGTGTACGGCGGCGGCGAGCTGCCGGCGGCCCTCGCCGAGGCGGACTACGTCGTATTGGCCGCGCCCCTCACCCCGCAGACCAGGGGGATGATCGACGAGCGGGCGCTGCGGGCGATGAAACCCACCGCCCGGCTGGTCAACGTGGGGCGCGGCGGGCTGGTCGTGCAGGACGCCCTCGTGGACGCGCTGCGCCACGGGCGGCTGGCGGGGGCGGCGCTGGACGTCTTCGAGGGCGAGCCGCTGCCCGGCGACTCGCCGCTGTGGGACCTGCCCGGGGTCATCGTCTCGCCGCACATGGCGGGCGACGTGCACGGCTGGCGGGAGGCGCAGGCCGAGCTGTTCCTCGACAACCTGAGCCGTTACCTCGCCGGCCGTCCGCTGCGCAACGTCGTGGACAAGGCACGAGGTTATGTCCCGCAAGGCAGTGTCGGGAGGACTGCTGTCACCCGGTACACGGGATTGCGTTAGTGCACGTCAACTAGGCTGGCTATCATTCCATCTTGTGCACGAGTCTTTGCGGTGATCCCGCCGAAGTGAGCCCGGATCCCGGAGGCCGGACAGATGCGAGTAGAAAGCGCCGGCCCCGGCCAAGCCGGAACGACCGCAGACTGTTGCCTCGCGGAATAGCAGAGGGTCTGGGCGGGTGTCGCCGCCGCGCCGCCTCATGGTCTGCGGCACCCCGGTTGCCGTGGGGGTTTGCGACCTCGTCCGATTCGCGAAGGAGACGGTCCGCTGTGGACGCCATCGACGAGAAGATCATCGCCGAGCTGACCGGCAACGGCCGCATCTCGCACTCAGAACTGGCCAGTAAAGTGCTGCTGTCCCGCAATGCGGTGCGCCAGCGCATCGAACGGCTGGAGCGCGAGGGACACATCGCCGGCTACACCATCGTCCGCCCAGGTGGCGACACCGGCGATGTCGTCTCGGCGCTCGTACTCGTCTACCGCCAGGACCGTATGCGCGGTGGTGATGTCCTGGCCGCGCTCAAGCGCATTCCGGAGGTCGTCATCTGCGAGATCCTCAGCGGCGACTTCGACATCATGGTGCGCCTGGAGGCGGCCTCGCTGGAACGCGTACGGGGCATCTGGGAGGATATCGCCAAGATGCCCGGCGTACGGGACACGGTCACGGCGCTCACCTTGTCCGGGGTGGTCAACCGCCCGCGAGGAGGGCGGAGTTCGGTGGCACCGAAGTGAGCAGCGCGGTGGCCTGCTCCAGGTCGAGCAGCCCGCCCTGGACCACGAGGTCCACCATGTCCGTCCCGTCGCGTCTTCCATGGTCCGAACCGCTCCGGCAGATCGCGCCACTGCCCACGGAGTCGCGCTCGGCGCCGAAGGCGGTCAATGCACCACGTCAGTGATGTGGTTGACGCAGACGACCTTGGGCTGGGTCATCTCCTCGAAGGCGAAGCGCACGCCTTCGCGGCCCATGCTGCCGTACTTGAACCCGCCGAACGGCATGGCGTCGAACCGGTAGTCGGAGGAGTCGTTGATCATCACTCCGCCCGCTTCCAGCAGCCGGGCCGCGGACAGGGCGCGGTCCAGGCGGGAGGTGAAGATGCCTGCGTGGAGGCTGTAGTCGATGGCGTTGGCCTGCTCGATGGCGTCCTCGAAAGACGTGAACGGCTGCAGTACGACGACGGGGGCGAACGCTTCCTCCTGCCAGATCGAGCAGGCGGCCGGGACACCTTCAAGGACTGCCGGCGTGTACAGGGAGCCGTTGACGTCATTGCCGCACAGCAGCACCGCGCCCTCGGCCACCGCCGTGTCGACCTTGGCCCGGGTGGCGGCCGCGGCCTCCTTGGTGATCATAGGGCCGACGTCGGTGGTGTCGTCGAGGGGGTCGCCGACGCGCAGCAGTTTGGTGCGGGCGACGAAGGCGTCGCGGAAGCGCTCGTAGACCTCGTGGGCGATGAGGATCCGCTGGGTGCCGACGCAGTTCTGGCCCGCGGCCCAGAACGCGCCGGAGACACAGGAGACCACTGCCGCGTCGAGGTCGGCGTCGTCCATGACGATGACCGGGGCGTTGCCGCCGAGGTCCATGGCGAGCTTCTTCAGGCCGGCCGTGCGAGAGATGGCCTCGCCGGTGGCGAATCCCCCGGTGAAGGACACCATGCGCACCTCGGGGGCGGCGACGATCGCGGCGGCGATGTCGGCATCGCCGTTGACGACGGTGACGACCTCCTCGGGCAGGCCGGCCTCGATGAGGCTGTCGACCAGCCGCAGGGCGGACAGCGGCGTCAGGGCGGACGGTTTGAGGATGACCGCGTTGCCGCCGGCGATGGCCGGTCCGAGCTTGTGGGCGACCAGGTTGAGGGGGTCGTTGAACGGGGTGATGGCGGCGATGATGCCCAGCGGTTCGCGGGTGAACCAGCCCTGCCGTTTCTCGGAGCCCTCATAGGAGTCGAAGGGGATGACCTCGCCGGCGTTGCGCCCTGCCTCGGCCGCGGACAGCGAGAGGGTGTTGACCGCGCGGGCCACTTCTTTGCGGGCCTGGGTGATGGTCTTGCCGGCCTCGCTGACGATCAGCTGGGCGAAGGACTCGGCGCGCCGCTCGACCAGACGGGCGGCGCGGTCCAGGAAGGAGGCCCGGCAGGCGCGGGAGAGCGCGGCCGCGGTGCGGCGCCCGCGCCTGGCCTGCTGCAGGATGCCGCCGACGGCGGTGGCGCCGACGGTGGGGACCGAGGCGATGATCTCGCCGGTGTAGGGGTTGAGCACGGGCGCCGTGTCGGTGCCGAGGTCGACGCCGGGGGTCACGATGGTGTCAGACATGGTGGGTCTCCAGGAGAACGGGGCGCGTGGGCGCGGCGGCGTCGACGGCGTGGCGCTGGTGGATGGCGATGATGTCCGACAGCAGGGCGTAGGCGGTTTCGATGCGGCCGGCGCCGGGCCCGGACACCGTGACGGTGCCGAGGAGGTCGGTGCGGAAGGAGACCGCGTTGACCGGGCCGTAGATCCCGGCGAGCGGGTGGTGCGCCGGCAGGGCGAGGGGGGCGACACGGGCCTCGACGCTGCCGTCCTGGTGGCGGGTGGCGGAGCCGACCAGCTTCCAGCGCAGCTCCTTTGAGGCGGCGTCGCGCACCTCGTGCGGTGTGATCGCGGAGATGCCCTCGCAGAGGACGTCCTCGCGGCGCAGGTCGGCGCCGAGGACCTCGTTGGCCAGGATCATGACCTTGAGCTGGACGTCGTGGCCCTCGATGTCGGCGGTGGGGTCGGCTTCGGCGTATCCCAGGTCCTGGGCTTCGGTGATGGCCGCCGGCAGATCGACGCCTTCTTCGAGTCGGCCGAGGATGTAGTTCGACGTGCCGTTCAGGATGCCCTGGACATCGGTGATCTCCAGTCCACCGAACAGGCGCTGGGCGGTGCGCAGAACGGGGGTGCCGCTGAGCACCGAGCCCTCGAACTCGAAGCTGACACCGTGCTCGGCGGCCAGTTGCTTCAGCGCCCGGCCGGCGAGGGCGACCGGCCCCTTGTTGGTGGTGCACACGTGCTTGCCCGATTCCAGGGCCCAGCGCACATGGGACAGGGCGGGCTCGCCGTGGGCGGGGTCGGTGAACGTCGCCTCCACGACGATGTCGGCCGGCACCTCTCGGATCACCCACGCGTTGCGCGGATCAGCGCTTCCGCCGGGCAGGCCCGCGAAGTTCAGCTCCCCGGGGTTGGCCGCCAGCAGGGGCGCCAGATCGATGCCGTCGGTGTCCACCAGGGAACCGGCCCGCAGATCGGTGATCGCCACGACGCGCAGGGTGAAGCCCAGGTCCTCGGCGAGGCGGTGCCCGCGTTGGGATATGAGTTCGGCGAGCGCGCGGTTGACGCCTCCGAAGCCGATGAGGGCGAGATCGTATCGGCCCATGTGAAGCTCCTTCGCAGTCCGCCGCACCCTCCACGGTGCGGCTACTCAGAGCCTCGCTGTCCGGCCTGTCACCTGCTCCATGCCGCAACGAACACATGGCATGCCGATCTGCACCGTTGTGATGACGATTCGCTCACCCGCGTCCGGCGACACGATCGCGGCAGTAAATCCGGTATTTACTGCGGCAGCAACCAGACGGGACGCCAAGCAACGAAGGTCCGACAAGCCCTGGCGAGAGCCGCCCCGGGAATCCAGGAGGAAGGGGGCGCGGAGCGCCCCATGCGTGCGGGAGCGGTCACCGCTTCGCCGTCCGGGACGAAGCGGCATCCGCCAGTTCACGAGGACCGGGCAAGGTCACGGGCGAGGTGAGGTCGAGTCACGCGGCCATCCGCTGGACCTCTTGACTCCCCCCAAAGCCGCTGCCATTCTTTGTGCCAAATAGTAGCACCCTATACCACAATGTGGCACGACGGAGGGATCCGAGGGCTGGGGTGTATCCCCGAACCCGGGACGAATGCGAGCGTGGGGGGCCTCAAGGGCGCGCTCCCCTCCAAGCCGCCACCAAGCATCCTCACGCTCGGGGCCCAGCTTGCGGCCCGGCGATACGAAAGGAAAGGCCTGTGTCAGCTGCGAGGAAGCGCGTCGCCGTGGTCGGCGTGGGAACGATGGGCAGCCAGGCCGCTTGGCGGCTGGCGGCGCGGGGCGCCGAGGTCGTCGGCTACGACCGGTTCGCGCCCGGCCACGACCGCAGCGCCGCAGGCGGTGAGACCCGGGTCTTCCGCAGCGTGCAGACCCACGACGGCCGCTATGTGCCGCTCGTCCGGCACGCCGACGCCCTCTGGAAGCAGTTGCAGGCGGAGACCGGGCGGGAACTGCGCCGCCTGACCGGAGCCCTGGTCATGGGGCCGGCCGACCACCCCGAGATGCGTACCGTCATGGACGGCATCGCCGAGCACGGCCTCGACCACGAGGTGATCGACACCGAGGCAGTGGCCAAGCGTTTCCCGCAGTTCCGCGTCGACGACGGCGACCTGGTGGTCCTCGACTCCCACGCGGGATTCATCCGCCCCGAGCTGACGGTCCAGACCGCGGCCCGGCGCGCCGAGGAACTGGGCGCCTGGATCCGCCGCTACACCCCGGTGCGGGAAGTCACTCCCGTCGCCGGGGGAGGCGTGGAGATCCGCACCGACACCGGCACGGAGCGCTTCGACGCCGCGGTCGTCACCCCCGGCCCGTGGGTGGGCGACCTGCTGCCCGACCTGCCGTGGGAGGTGAGCGTCTACCGCGCGATCAGCGCCTGGTTCCTGCCCCACGAGGACCACCCGGCAGACGCCGAGCGTCCCGCCTTCATCCGCTGCGGCGACATCCCCTTCTACGGCATCCCGTCCCCGGACGGCCTGGCCGTCAAGCTCGGCCTGCCCCAGGCCCACCATAAGCCGGTGGACGACCCGAACCGGCTGAACCGGACCGTCGCACCGGAGGAACTGGAGACCTTCACCACGGCGGTGCGACGCCACCTGCCCGGCCTGAACCCCGACCCGGTGCGCCTGTCCGCCTTCATGGAGGGCTACACCGACAGCACCCGGCCGCTGGTCGGCCCCCTGCCGGGCTGCGACGACATCGTCCTGCTGGCCGGCTTCTCCGGCCAGGGCTTCAAGCTCTCGCCCGCCATGGGCGACATCGCCGCCGACCTCGCCCTGGAGCGCCGCACCTCCCAGCCGATCGACTTCATCACCACAAACGGCCGCACCGCGGCCTGAGCTCGAAAGAGGAAACACATAACCCTGAACATCGGCCCGCTGCGTGCCGAGCCCGGCCAGAAGACCCGCGGGAGCCTTCCCGCCGACCTCGGCACCACGACGGTGGACGTTCCCCTGATCCTCGTCAACGGCTCCCGTCCCGGCCCCAGGGTCGTGATCACCGGTGGTGTCCACGGCGGCGAGTTCATCGGCGTCGACGCCGCCACCCGCCTGGCCGGACTGCTGGAACCGGACGATGTCGCCGGCGAGCTGGTGATCTGCCCCGTGGCCAATCCGCCGGCCGTCTACGGGGGCAGGCTCAACATCTCCCCGCTGGACGGCGTCAACACCAACCGCGTCTTCCCCGGCGACAAGGACGGTGGCCCGGTGCATCGAGCGGGATCGGTCAGGCGATCGCCTCCTATTTTCGCCGCGAGGGCGCCAACCTCCTACTCACCCTGTACTCACCATGGATGAGCGCGGATAGCCTGCCGGGTATGGGGGTCTTGATGACGCGATACGAGCGGCTCGTTCAAAGGCGTCCGCATGGGAGAGCATGCCCCCCAGCAAGGAGGAACGAGAACGCCGCCAGGAGCGGGCTGAGGCCCAAGGGCACCGCCGCCTTCCAGCAGCTTGCCCGGCTGCCCAGCGACTGACCCTCCACCTCGTCATGAGGAACGTCGTCCAGGACCACCCCTCGCCCGAGTGGCCACTGCACGCGCGTCCCAACGGCAAGGCTGAGCCTCGCACGCGACTCGCACTGACGCAATCGCGTGTACGTGGTGGCAGCAGTCTCACCGACACCCCGACAAGCCCGGCTCCATGACCGGGGAACCGTCATCGACCGGGCGATCTCCCGGTCAGCGGGTCAGCCGAGGCGGCGGCCGATGATCTCGGCGGCGGTCTCGGCCACCGTACGCCCGAGCTCGGGCAGCCGATCCGGGTCGAAGCGCGAGTCCGGCATGGAGACGGCCACCGCGGCGAGCGGTGTGCCGTCCCTCTCCAGAATGGGCGCCGCGATCGCGCACACCTCCACACGGAACTGGTTGCGGTTCACCGCATAGCCGTCGCGACGCACCTGCTCCAGCTCGGCCCGAAGCAGGTCGGGATCCGTGATGGTGGCCTCGCCATAGCCTTGCAGCCCGCGCGCGAGGACCTCGGCCACCTCGCCGGCGCGAAGATGGGCGAGCACGGCCTTGCCGGCAGCGGTGGCGTGCAGCGGCGAGGTGTCACCGATCTGGTGGAAGGTGCGCACCGCCCGATCGCAGTCGGCCCGGTCCACCACGACCATGCTCTGCAGCCCATCCAGCACCGACAGGTGGATCGTCTCGTTGACCGCGTCACGCAGCCGCATCATGGGCTCGCGCGCGGCGGCGAACAGGCTGGAGCCCTGCAGCGCGGCCGGGCGGACGGCCAGCACCCGCGCGCCGATCTCCCATCGGGTCGTGTCGCCCCGGCTGGCCCGCAGCCATCCGGCCTCGCGCAGTGTCACCAGCGTGCGCTGAACCGTCGACTTGGGAAGACCGAAGTGCTTGGCCAGCTCCCCGACCGTCACCGGCTGCTGCTGCGCGACGGCCTCCAGAATGCGGAGGCTGCGCATCACACTCTTCATCTCCACGAGATCTCCCCAGGTAAATAGCAGGTAAGCACCGGTGCACATCCTCTTGACGGGGAAGCTGCCGCGTCTCAATAATGCCAAATAATAGCACACCGTTCCACAATGTGGCATGGAGATGCTGGGCCCCGCCACCTCGAGCCGACCGTTCCCGAATCCATCACTCGGAGCGCAGGTCAAGGGCCTGCCCTCCGCCCCTCTGAAGGAATCTCCGCGCCTGCCAGGAGGCACTTTGCCATGGTCGGGGCGGGAGCGACGGACGGCAGAGAGACGACGATCACTCGCAGGCCCGTCTCCATCTTCCAGTGCCATGGAGGCCCCTCATGGGATATACCGATTTCGCCGAAGATGACATCTGGGAACGGGTTCGTGCGGCCCGTCCAGGGCGACAGCCGCTGCCGAACCTGAACAACGCGGCTGTGAGCCGTCCCGCGAAAGCGAACGGCACCCTCGCGGTCGTTCAACGGCGCGCAGACGTTCGCACAGACGTCGGTCGGCTTCCGCACCCGTGGCCGCACACCCGCCATCGCTGCGCATCGACGCGTTCTCGCGTCGCCGAATTCCTGGATTCAGGCTGCACTTCGCGTGTCGCCGCGCGTCTACAAGCGCACGACCGAGCTCGACCGCTTGGCGGAACCGTCTCGAAGAGGTAGTCGAGAGGGAAGCCTCGACTCAGGCGGCTCCGTGCCGCTGACCATGGGTTTCCCGCCGTTCACTTGGCAAATTCCTGGCGTACACCCCTTGACTACCTCTCAAGCCACTGCCATCCTCGTGCCAAGTTGTAGCACACCGTTCCACTATGTGGCACACACGGGAGAAATGGCCTGAGCCTCTCTCCCCTTCCCCAGGCGGTGGAGCCGAGGCTCCATAGCCGCCGCCCTGAGGAATCAAATCCCCCCATATTCGGGCGTCCAAGATCCACGCCCTCGGAAGACGAAAGCAGGAACCCCTCGTGTCTGCCAGGAAGCGCGTCGCCGTCGTCGGTGTCGGAACGATGGGCAGCCAGGCCGCCTGGCGGCTGGCCCGCCGCGGCGCCGACGTCGTCGCCTACGATCGGTTCGCGCCCGGCCACGACCGCAGTGCCGCCGGCGGCGAGACCCGCATCTTCCGCAGCGCCCATTTCGAGGACTCCCGGTACGTGCCGATCCTCAAGCATGCCGACGCCCTGTGGGAGCAGCTCCAGCAGGAGACCGGCCGGGAGCTGCGCCGTCTGACCGGCTGCCTGCTGATGGGGCCGACGGAGCACCACCAGATGGCCACCGTCCTCCAGTCCATTGCCGAGCACGGCCTCGACCACGAGGTGATCGACGCCGAGGCGCTGGCCAAGCGCTTCCCGCAGTACCGTCTGGAGGACGGTGACGCGGCCGTGCTGGACCGGCGCGCCGGCTTCATCCGGCCCGAGCTGACGGTCCAGACCGCGGCCCGCCGCGCCGAGCAGCTGGGCGCCCGCATCCATCGCTACACGCCGGTGCGGGAGATCACCCCGGTTGCCGGTGGGGCCGAGGTCAGCACCGACTCCGGCAGCGAGCGCTTCGACGCGGTCGTCGTCACCGTCGGCCCCTGGGTGAACGACCTGCTCCCCGACCTGCCATGGGAGGTGGAGATCCGCCGCATCGTCAGCGCCTGGTACGCGCCCACCACCGACGCCTGGTTCGGCGAGGAGCGCCCCGCCTTCATCCGCACGGCGCCCACGCACTGCTACGGCCTGCCCTCTCCGGACGGCGTCTCCGTCAAGATCGGACTCTCGCGTGTCCTGCACCGCCTGGTCGGCGACCCCAATGCGCTGGACCGCACCGTCCAGCCGGAGGAACTGGACATCTTCACCGAACTGCTCGGCCGCCACCTGCCGGACCTGTACCCGGACCCGACCCGCCTGTCCGTCTACATGGAGGGCTACACCGAGAGCAGCCGCCCGCTGGTCGGCCCGCTGCCCGGCGCCGGCGACGAGAACGTGATCCTGCTCGCCGGCTTCTCCGGCCACGGCTTCAAGCTCTCCCCCGCCTTCGGCGACATCGCCGCCGACCTGGCGCTGGACGGCCACACCGACCAGCCCATCGATTTCATGACGACGCTCGGCCGCACAGCCGCCTGAACGAGGTGTGAGATGACCTGGACCATCGCAGCCCTGACCGCCGAACCCGGAGCCAAGACCAGCGGCACCGTGACCGTGGACCTCGGCACGACCACCGCCGAGGTCCCGCTGATCCTCGTCCACGGCTCCCGTCCCGGCCCCACCGTGGTCATCACCGGCGGGGTGCACGGCGGCGAGTTCGCCGGGATCGCCGCCACCGCCCAGCTCGCGGCCCGGCTCCAGCCCGACGACGTGCTCGGCCGGATCGCGATCTGCCCCGTCGCCAACCCGCCCGCCGTCTTCGGGGGCCGCCTCAACGTCTCCCCGCTCGACGGCGTCAACATCAACCGGGTCTTCCCCGGCGACCCCGCCGGCGGGCCAACCGAGCGGATGGCCGCCTGGCTGTTCGAGCACCTCATCCCCGGCGCCGACGCCTACGCCGACCTGCACAGCGGCGGCATCGACCAGACCCTGCTCGACTTCGTCGGCTACCGCCTCACCGGCGACGAAACCCTCGACACGAAGAATCGCGCGATGGCCCACGCCGTCGGCTACGGGTACGTGGTGTTCGGCCGCTCCGCCGAGGGCGGCAACAGCCACGCCGCCGCGAACCGCCTCGGCATCCCGGCGGTCCTCATCGAGACCGGCCAGCGCGGCGACCGCGACCCGGCGACCGTGCGCACCCTGCTGGACGCCCTGCACCGGCTGCTGAACCACCTGGGAGCCCTCGACGGACCCGTCCCCCCGCCGGTGGCCACGCCGCGCGAGTGGGTCTGGACGGGCGAGGTCGTGTCTCCGGCTGCCGGTCTGTGGTACCCCGACGCCGTCACCGGCGACGAGGTCACCGAAGGCCAGACCATCGGCCGGATCGTCGACCCCGTCGACGGCGCCGAGCACAAGGTCACCGCCCCCGCCACAGGAAAGATCATCTACGGCATGAACGGGCTCACCGTCCGCCCCGGCACGGAGCTCGCCGCCATCGCCACCCCGCACGACTGACGGGCCGCATGCCCGCCACCGCCATCCCCGCCTGACATTCCCGACACCATCCCCCAACCCATGCTTCACGACCCACCCGGAGGTACCGCCATGACAACTTCGCCGATCGGAAGGAGGGCGCTGCTGCGGGGCGCCGCCGCGCTGGCCGCCCTGCCGGCGCTCGCCGCCTGCGGCACCGGCACCAGCCGGAGCTCGTCCGCCAGTGGTGGCGGCGGCGCCGGCGGCGGCGGCGGCGGCGGCGGCAAGACGGTGGCCGTCCGTAACAGTGGCGGGGCCTATGGCGAGGCCCTGAAGAAGGCGATCTACGATCCGTTCACCAAGGAGACCGGGATCACTGTCCAGGTCGCCAACCTCGATGGCGCGCAGGTGCTGGCCCAGATCAAGCAGGGTCGTCCTCAGGTCGACCTCATCGACAACTCGATGATGGACCATGCCAAGTTCGTCCGTGAGAACGCTCTGGAGCAGCTGGACTTGGATCGGCTCAAGAACCTCAAGACCGCCCAGCTGCCCGAGAATCTGATCACCGAGTATGCCGTGGCCGCGAGCTTCTACGCCCAGTGCATGGCCTACCGCACCGACGCGTTCGGTGGGCGTAAGCCGGAGTCGTGGGCCGACTTCTGGGACGCCAAGGCTTTCCAGGGCGGCCGTTCGATGTGTAATCCGGACGCCGATCTGCCCGAGCTGGAGTTCGCGTTGCTGGCCGACGGCGTGGCGATGGACAAGCTGTACCCGCTGGATGTGGACCGCGCCTTCAAGGCGATGGATCGGATCAGGGGCGAGGTGAAGAAGTTCTGGGACAGCGGCCCGCTGCCCGGCATGCTGCTCACCCGCCAGGAGGTGACGATGGCCACCGTCTGGCACGGCCGCCTCGCCGACCTGACCAAGCAGGGCGTCGCGGTCGCGGCTCAGCTCAACGGCGCCCGCCGCCAGTTCCAGGGCTACGCCATCTCCAAGGGCGCGCCCAACCTGGAGGCCGCCTACCAGCTCTTCGACTACTCGATCCGTCCCGAGGTGCAGGCCCGCCTGGCCATGACGTATCCGACGAACCCGTCTTCCCCGCTGGCCTACGACAAGCTCACCGAGGAGGTGCGTAACGGCTTGGCCGGCGCGCCGCAGTTCTACGACAAGGGCTTCGACGCTGACATCGAGTGGTGGCTGAAGAACGAAGAGGCGGTCACCAAGCGCTGGCTGGGGTGGGCTCGTGGCTGAGTTCGGTGTGTCCGCGCCGTCGCTCGGAGTGGCCGGCGCCAAGCCGGCCAC
This sequence comes from Nonomuraea sp. B19D2, assembly GCF_040137845.1. Classification (NCBI taxonomy): domain Bacteria; kingdom Bacillati; phylum Actinomycetota; class Actinomycetes; order Streptosporangiales; family Streptosporangiaceae; genus Nonomuraea; species Nonomuraea sp. B19D2. The sequence goes on from NZ_JBEFAK010000039.1 coordinate 100,426, forward strand.
CTCGACCGGCAAAGCGCTGTCGGTGGTGGCCCTGCGCAAGACCTACGGGGACGTCGTCGCTGTCGACGAGGCGTCCATGGAGATCGCCGC